>JAFTHF010000226.1 GCA_017457545.1 Clostridia bacterium | reverse complement strand
GAGCTTTTAAAGGAATACAAGGGTGACACTGAGATAATCTTTTATGATTCATCGACCAAAAAGTATGTTAAAGCAACAGATATAAAAATCTTCGTAAGCGATGATATTATAGATGCCCTTAAGGAGATTTTAGGAGAAGATTCTGTAATTTTAAAGTAAAAATCTGCATTTGCAACCTAAAGTTGCGCTTTTGCAATGTAAAATCGGTTGTTTTAGTAGCTTAAGTATTGTAAAATTAAAGCAGTTTAAGAGACACAACGGAGGATACTGATGACAAACGCTGAAATACTTGGAAGTAAGCTTTACGAGCTTAGAAAAAATAGTGGATTATCACAGGAGGAGCTGGCAGAAAAGCTTAACGTTTCAAGACAAGCTATTTCAAAATGGGAATGTGGCGAATCTTTGCCTGATACAGATAATCTTATTACTATTTCAAGGCTATATAAGATTTCATTAGATGAATTAGTGGGAAATTCTTATTGTGAATCTGAAGATAATACTGATTCTTCAGTAGAAGAAAACCAAAAAGATTTATCTGATGAAGAAAAAAATGAATTAAATAAAACACCTCCACGTAAAAAACGAGGCTGGGCTTGGGTATTGCACACCTTTCCATATCCCATATTTATAACAATTGTATTTCTTCTTTGGGGATTTATATGGGATGGATGGGATATAGCATGGACTTTATTTATAACAATTCCTTTGTATCATAGCACAATAGAATGTATAAGAGCTAAAAAGCTTAATCTGTTTGCATATCCGGTCTTAGTAACATTTATTTATGTTTTTATCGGTATGAAATGGAGCCTTTGGCATCCTTATTGGGTTTTATTTATAACTGTTCCGATTTTTTACTCCATAGCTAATGCAATAGATTCAAAATAAGACAAAAGCGAACTAAACGTAATTGGTTTAGTTCGCTTTTTTTTATACATAATATTCTTCCAGAATTCTGTATAATTCTTCAATTGAATCTGCAGGAATACCGCAAGCAAGTAAATTTCTGTCATATTCTGGTAAAGTAAAGGTGTAGACATCCATGGTGTAAACCAAAGCATTATTTTTATATACACTTATTTTACCGTTATATTCCTTAACAATGTAGCTTACTTTTTCAGTAGTTTCTGTTTCATTAGTATCTGTTACATCGTTGAATACATCATTTACATTCTCATTATTTGTATTATCCGTAGAAATTACAGGATTTATTATAATTTCCGGTCTTTGATTAACTAATAAAATTATACCAAAAATAATTATAAAGAGAATAAGTACCGATGAAATTACGTATAATTCCGTTTTTTTAACATATGTGCTTTCTATATCTTTTTGTTCCATTTTTTTATCTCCTTAATTTTGAATACAACTTATTATTGGGAAAATAATAAGAATATATGCAAAAGAAAGAGGATTTTATATGAAAAAAAGGAAAAATCCAATATTTAAGCTTTTAATAATAGCGCTTTTGGTTTTTATTATTACATCAATTGGCGTGTTTATTTATATAAATTCAAATATAAATAAAGAAATTGACTTAAGTCTTGTAAGAACAGGCTCATCATCTATTACACGTATATTTTACTACAACAAGGACGAATACGGAAATTCAATAGGAGAGCCCATAGAGCTTACCGACGAACAGATTTTTCTTGATAAAAGCGAATGGTGCTCATACTATGATATGCCAAGTAATTTGGTTAATGCTTTTATAGCAATAGAGGACAGACGTTTTTTGGAACACAATGGCGTAGACTGGAAAAGAACTGCAATGGCAACCTTTAATTACTTAAAAAATTTTGGTAAAAGTGAGTTTGGGGGATCAACAATTACTCAACAGCTTATAAAAAATCTGACAGGAGACAACAAGCCTACACCAAAAAGAAAAATTGAAGAAATAATAAGAGCAATTCATTTAGAGAAAAACATAGGAAAGCTTGAAATTTTAGAGCTTTATCTTAATATAGTGTATCTGTCTCAGAATTGTTACGGTGTGCGTACAGCTGCACAAACATATTTCGGAAAGAATATAGAGGAATTAAGCTTAGCTGAATGCGCATCCTTAGCATCAATTGTAAAAAGTCCGATTAACTATGATCCTTATAAATTTCCCGAAAAGAATGCTGAAAGACGTAAATTAGTACTTAATGCAATGCTTGAGGAGCAGATGATTACCATTGATGAGTATAATGATGCAATAAAAGAAGAGTTAAAAATTAATTCAAGTATAGAAAATGAAAATAAAAGCGGTATTTATTCCTGGTATACAGAAGCAATTATTAATGATATCATAATTGATTTGATGGATAAATATAATCTAAGCCGAGAGGGCGCACAAATGATGGTATATAAGGGTGGCTTAAACATATATTCACCTGTATCTCCCGAAATTCAAAATACAGCTGAAAAGGTTTTCAAAAATTATAAGGCATATATAAGCCATCAAAACGGCACATATCCTCAGGCATCCTGTGTAATTATTAATCCTTATAATTCAGATATACTTGCATTAGTTGGAGGTGTAGGAAATAAGACACAAAACAGGATATTCAATAGAGCCGTTGATGCTAAGCGCCCTTTAGGCTCCGTAATAAAGCCCTTATCAGTTTATGCACCTGCATTAGAACAAAATGATATAAACTATGCCACAGTTTTTGATGACGTACCTATTGATATAAATGAAGATGGTACATGGCCAAAAAATTCACCAAATAGGTATCACGGTCTTGTAGATATAGAATATTCTATTGCACATTCACTTAATACAGTAGCTGTAAAAGCTCTTGATTTACTTGGTATTGAAAATTCTTTTGATTTCCTAAGAAATGAATTAAGCTTTGATTTAACAAGTAATGATAAAAATAAATCTCCTTTAGCATTAGGACAGCTTACAAACGGTGAAAGCCTTTTAAAAATGACTAATGCATATACAAT
>JAFTHF010000027.1 GCA_017457545.1 Clostridia bacterium | reverse complement strand
GAATACGATACAGAGAATGCAAGCATTGTTAAGAAGGTTACTTCCGGTGAATTTGGTGATTCCACAGGCTACGAAGAAACACTTTACGTAACAAATGATGGCTATTATTTCCTTTACACAAACGGTGGCGCTGACTCTGCATACCCTGTTGAGAACATTAAGAGAATGTCCAAGGCTGCAGCAGAAGCTTGGCTCGCTGAATAATTATACCGGACTACATAGCAAAAGAAAAAGCGACCGTCGGTCGCTTTTTTTGTATTTTACAAGGCTAAAAATGCAACTTGCAGATAATGACTTGACTTTAAAGGATTATTAAAGTAAACTAAAAATACAAACAGGCAGGAGGGCGAAATGAAGATAACAATTGATAGAAACGAAGCCTACAGAGAGCCGGAGGTACTGATAAAATGCTCCGAGATAAGTGGAGAGATACAGGAGATTATCTCATTTGTAAGCATTGCGGGAAAGAATCTGGCAGGGGAGATAGAGGGCGAAACCTTTTTTGTTCCTCTCAAGGATATATATTATTTCGAGAGTGTAGACGGCAATATTTTCTTTTACACGGATAAGCAATTTTATAAGTGTCAGGCCCGACTTTACAATCTCGAGGAGGGACTTAAGGACACATTCTTTGTCAGAGTATCAAAGAACGCAATAGTTAATCTGAAAAAGCTTAAAAGCATAAAAAGAGAAAAGAACGCCCGTCTTTTAGGAACTCTTGCAAACGGAGAAAAAATCTTGATTTCCCGTGGATACGTATCTGAAATCAGAAGGAAGCTGGGGGTGTGAGTATGAAGATAAAGGATTATATTACTCAGATTTTATGTGGATTAGGTGCGATATTTCTTTTATTTTTGGTTCTTAACCTTATTTCTCCTGATAAAATTGATATAAAAGAAGGTCAAATATTGGCTGTGTTAGGAATTATAGCAACGCCTTATCAAACTTATATAAGTCAGTCCGAGCTTGGAAAAACCGCAAAAACGGCATTAAAGTGGTTTGGTATAGCATTTATATGCTTTGTTATACGTATTGTTTTTGACGGAACAGCGCACGTTTGGTTGTATGCAATCTTGTTTTCTGTGTACGGCGTAGTTGTGTTTGGACTTGCAATAGCCACACAATTTTTAAGAAAAAAGCGCATTGAAAAAATAAACAAACGACTTGCAGAGCTTAACGGTACCGAAGATGACAAGTGAAGTAAGACAGAAGTATATTGAAAAAATAAGAAAGCATTTGCCAAAGGAAGCATATCGGGATATAAGCTTGAAGCTGGAGAGCGCAAGGGAAGAAGCCATAATAAGAGTGCAGAAAACAAAGCTAAAAAACACATACATTACCTTAATTTTGTCAATTTTTTTTGGAATTTTCGGTGTTGACCGACTGTATGTGGGGGATATCAAGCTGGGAATAGGAAAAATGGCTTTGGGCATTGTGGGATATATCTTCGGTGGCTTTGGTACTGTGGGATTTGCCATAAGCTTGCTGTCTTATGTTTGGTGGATAGAGGATATATTCTTTTCCTATCGCTTGGGCAGAAGAAAAAACGCAGAGAAACTTTACGGAATTCTTAATAATAATTAAAAAAGGTGCAAATCTTGCACCTTTTTAATTTTATAAAAGTGCAAATTTTGCACTTTACATATTGACAAAGAGGTGCAAGTATATTCCTGACGGAATACGATTGCTTTTTTGCGCTGAACGAAGTGAAGCATATTGTGGCACACTCAATACTGCTAAGAAGCCTCGCCCTGTGGGAGAGGTGGCGCGAAAGCGACGGAGAGGGCCCTCTCACCCACTAAGGTGGGAGCTCTCCCGGAGTGAGAGCCTTTATTTAGCTACGCCGAAGTGATATATCTTCGATATGATATATTCCTTACGGAATACTTTTATTTCTATTTGTGGACACAAATAGAAATAAAGGGAGAAGCAACGTTTAGCTCTACGTTAGGGTAGCCACCCTGATTAAGCACGTCACGGGTAATGGAAAATGCTCTGTCGGGAGTGTTATTCTCACGGCTTAGGTGGGCAAGGGTAATTGATTTTGTGCCGTTTTCGGCAAGATAGAGGGATAATCTGGCACATTCCTCGTTACAAAGGTGTCCACGGTCGGAAAGAATTCTTTGCTTTAAAAAATAGGGGTATGGGCCACTTTTCAGCATACCGATATCGTGGTTTGATTCTATAACTGCGTAGTGACAGCCCACAAGAGAGGAAAGAATTTCTTCGGTTATATGCCCCATATCCGTTGCCAAGCCAAATTTTTCGCCCTCATCGTTTTCTATAATGTAGCCCACGTTTTGCATACTGTCATGGGGAATCTCAAAGGATGAGATTTTAAGAGTGCCGATTTTCAATTCGTATCTTACCTCATGTCCCTTGGCACAGGTGGCAAGATAGGAACGGGGGCTGACACATCTTTGATAGGACGGCTCCGTCATATGTACGGGAACGTGGTATTTCTTTGATATAATTTCCAGTCCGACGGTATGGTCTGTATGCTCATGGGTTAAGAAAATACCCTCAATATTGCTAAGACAAGAGTTAAGCGCAGTAAGCGATTTTTCAATTGCTCCTGCGCTTTTTCCTGCGTCTATTAATATTTCGGTGTTCTTATCCTTTACATACACACAGTTTCCGCTGGAGCCGGAAAATAATGTGTAAACAATCATTTAAAACCTCATTGTGTATTTAAACCTTGATTGCACCGTAGGGACGGATACGAAGCACGTGGCAAGCGCCCTTGCCGAATGCCTTTTCAATATTAGTCTTGTAAAGCTCAACATAGCTATGGGGAACAAATACCTGAATTGTACCTGCAAAGCCACCGCCGTGAACTCGCCAAGCTGCACCTGTGCCGCTAAGAGTCATATCTGTAATGCAAAGGGCAAGTGAAAGACCCTGCTCAGATACGTTCTTAGTTGTAAACACATTCTGAAGATACATATAAGAGGACTGACCGGACTTAAGAACATACTGAAGGAACTTTGTAAGGTCGTTACACTTAAGCGCCTCTGCCTGTACCTCAACTCTGTCATTTTCGTTAAAGAAGTGGGCAGCACGGAGAATAGCACGGTCGCCAACAGCCTTACGAAGATTTTCAATATCGGACATAAGTGTTTCTCTGTCCATTTCGGCAAGCACACTCTTACCGTAGTACTTGGCAACAGACTTCATCTCTGCGGGAACAGATGCGTAGTCCTCATTCAAGTCTGCGTGGTTTCCGCCTGTATTGATAATACAGAGGGAGTAGCCTGCGCCACTTAAATCAAAGTTAATCTTGTTTATAACAGGGGACTTGGGGTTATGAAAATCAATATGTACAAATACACCTACGGCACACGCCATCTGGTCCATAAGTCCACAGGGCTTACCGAAGAATACATTTTCGGAGAACTGTGCCATCTTGGCAATTTCCACATTGTCTACCTTGCCGTCATTGTAGAAATAGTTAAGGATATTACCAACCATAACCTCAAATGCAGCAGAGGAGGAAAGGCCGGAGCCCTTGAATACGTTTGATGTGGTATAAGCCACATAGCCACCCTTGGTGTAGCCGTTATCGGTAAACGCTTTTGCCATACCTGCAATAAGCGCACCGGAGGTAAAATAATCCTTTTCCCTTGGGGAGGTGTATGAATTTGTATCAATTACGTCCTCAGGGAAGCCCTTAGACTTGATTTTTATAACACCGTCATCAGTCTTGGCTGCAACAGCAATAATATCAAGGTTGATAGAGCCGGCAAGGACCTCACCGTGATTGTGGTCGGTGTGGTTACCGGAGATTTCACTTCTGCCGGGAACAGAGAAAAGCTCTGCCTCAATCTCTCCGTAAATTTCACAAAATTCGGAAATGGCATCAAGATAGCGCTCCTTCTGTGCAGCTACGTTTTCTTCACCGTATATATCAGCCAAGCGAGCATTGAGCTGACCGTTCTTTACATATTCCAAAAGCTGGGTAGTTTTCATTTTAAATCCCCCGTAAATATAATATTTTTGCACGAAACGCCGTGCCACGTGTCTGTATTTAACTCAAATAATGCGCCCTCAATAGAGATTTCCCCCTCGGCAAAGTCAAATCGGGACATCATTTTTGTTTTCATCTTGTGAATTACTGCCTCTTTTTTTACCCCAAGGATAGAATCATCAGCGCCACACATACCAAGGTCGGTAATGTAAGCGCATCTGCCCTCTAAAATCTGGGCATCGTTAGTCTGCACATGGGTGTGAGTGCCAAAGGCAACGCTTATTCTGTCGGCAAAATTATAGGCGATAGCCTTTTTTTCGCCTGTTGCCTCTGCGTGAATATCCAAAACAGCAAAATCGTATTCTCCTGCGTGATAGGAAAGGGCCCTTTCCACAGCCTCAAAGGGACAGGAGCTTGCGTCCATATAGGCAGAGCCAAGGACGTTTAAGCAGAGGACACGCACGCCGTCAATTTTAATAACGGTAGAGCCGTGACCGGGGTTAGCTGACGGAAAATTTAAGGGACGTAACAGGTTTTTTTCGTCATCAAGGTAGGAAAACACGTTATTTTTGCGCCAAACATGGTTGCCTGTGGTAATAACGTCAACGCCACCGTCAAAGAGAGCAATTGCGCTTTCCTTGTCGATTCCGTTTGGCTCAGCGCAGTTTTCACCGTTGGCAATAACCATATCCACCTTCAGCTCTTTTCTTATTTTCCAAAGGTGAGAGGTTACATACTTAAGGGCTCTTGGTCCGCATATATCCCCAAGAGCTAAAATTTTAAAGGTTTTCATAAAAACAACTTTCTATTTGCCATTTGGCAAGGTGTTTAAGAAAGCGAAGTCACACAGGCTTCGCTTTCATTGTTTTCATATTTATTACTTTGCGTAATCTACAACTCTGCTTTCACGGATAAGGTTAACCTTAATCTGTCCGGGATACTCAAGCTCGGACTCAATCTTCTTAACTATATCACGTGCAACAAGGGCCATTCTTTCATCATTGATAAGCTCAGGCTTAACCATAATTCTGATTTCACGGCCTGCCTGAATTGCAAATGTCTTTTCAACTCCGTCAAAGCCACCTGCGATTTCCTCAAGCTTTTCAAGACGCTTAATATAGTTTTCAAGGTTTTCACGGCGGGCACCGGGACGTGCAGCTGAAATTGCGTCAGCAGCCTGAACGATAACCGCAATGATGGAGTGAGGCTCAACGTCACCGTGGTGCGCCTCAATAGCATGGAGAATTTCCTTGCTTTCCTTATATTTCTTAGCCACGTCTACGCCAATCTGTACGTGGGAGCCCTCGATTTCAGCTGTAAGAGCCTTACCGATATCGTGGAGAAGACCTGCACGCTTAGCAAGAGTAACATCTGCGCCAAGCTCAGCAGCCATAACGCCTGCAAGCTCTGCAACCTCGATAGAGTGGGTAAGCACGTTCTGACCGTAGCTGGTTCTGTACTTAAGTCTGCCAAGGAGCTTAACAAGCTCAATATTAAGACCGTGAATGCCTGTGTCAAAGGTAGCCTTTTCGCCGGCCTGCTTAATAGATGCTTCAACCTCACGCTTAGCCTTTTCAACGCAATCCTCAATTCTTGTAGGATGGATTCTACCGTCGGAGATAAGCTTTTCAAGGGCAAGCCTTGCAACCTCTCTGCGAACGGGGTCAAAGCCGGAGATTGTAATTGCCTCAGGTGTATCGTCGATAATAAGCTCAACACCTGTAAGGTTTTCAATAGTACGGACATTACGTCACTCACGTCCGATAATTCTACCCTTCATCTCATCGTTGGGCAAGGGCACAACGGAGATGGTAGCCTCAGAAACGTGGTCGGCAGCGCAACGTGCAATAGCAAGAGAAATAATATTCTTTGCCTTTTTGTCTGCCTCCTCTTTAAATTCAGCCTCAAGCTCAATAAGCTTCTGAGCCTGCTCATACTTAACATCATCCTCAAGGTTCTTGATAAGCAGAGCACGTGCCTCATCTATACTGTATCCCGAGATTTTTTCAAGCAGCTTAAGCTGTTCATCACGGGCCTGAGAGATTTTTTGATTTAATTCTTCTGTTTCTTTAATTTTCTTGGAAAGAAGCTCGTCCTTCTTTTCTACGGCGTCAATCTTTTTGTCGAGATTTTCCTCTCGAGTATTCAAACGCATTTCCTGTCGACTAAGCTCAGCTCTGCGCTCCTTAACCTCATGCTCGTGCTCGTTACGAGCAGCAAGGATTTCTTCCTTAGCCTCAAGTATTGATTCCTTGCGTTTTGTTTCAGCAGCCTTGATTGCGTCCTCAAGGAGCTTCTTCGCCTGCTCTTCAGCAGAGCCTATCTGTTTCTCGGCGATTTTCTTACGCAAAAGAATGCCCAAGAGAATACCGATAACGATACCAGCGACTGCGCCGATAACCGCATATAATACTTCCATTTCTACCTCCTTTTCATTTTATTTCCGTATGTAATGCAATATGTAAAAGTCTTAAATTTATATAATAAGACATAGATACACATTATTATTTTATATTATAGAAGCAATTATGTCAAGAGAAAAACGGAAATTTCTCGTATTTCTGCCCTCAAAATAGTATGTAGGTTTGTATACAAACATACATAAAAACCGAAGAAAAACACCGAATTTCATTGAATTCGGTGTTTATTTCCTTACCAATTTTTATAGATATCCATATAGTCCTGCTTGTTTACTGTTGTGGTGGAAACATAGTAAAGCTTTGCGCCGTTTTCGGCGATATCATAGATATATACGTATCCGTCCTGATAAACCATAATGGAGTACTCGTCATCAGTACCCTTGTTAAAGGTAAATAAAACATTTTCAAGCATAGAGGGAACCTCGCCCTTCAAAAGCTTAAATTGAAGATTTTCGGAGGCAAGCTTGTCCGTAACTCTGTCAATCTTAGAGGACTTTTCTGACGATTTGGGGAAATTCATTATAGAGGAGAGGCTTCCCTCATGGTAGGATACCTCTATATTACGTATCCTTTTAGAGCCCGTAGCTATGTACTTGTCGTACATTTCAATTCCTGTTTTTTCTCCCTTGCTGCAGCCTACAAGAATAAAGGCTGAGAGGCAAAGAGAAGTAAGTAAAGCAATACTTATAATTCTTTTCATAGGGACCCCTTTTAAAAATTATACCATTTTTTATAAAAATCCTTGTAGGCTTTAAAATCTACTGTGGTTGTAGATTTAAAGCATATTTCTTCATCGTTTTTATCGGTATCATAAACGTAAACATATCCTGTTGTTGCTATTCTAATATAGCAGTATTCATCCTTGTCGTGACACAGACGAACACCAAGATGCTCAGTAACCGTCAGCTCACTAAAGGACGGGTCCTCCTCCATTGCCTCAAAGCTGAGGTTTTCGCTTGCAAGCTTTTTAAGAAAATCCTCTATCTCCGAGGAATCGTCGGTGTCTGCTGTGGCTGCAAAGTCCACGATTGAGGAAAGAGTTCCGTACATATGATGTAATTCTATTTTATCTACGTCAACCGTGCGATTGACTACGTATTTGTTGTAAGCAACGCTTTCATTTTTTTCTGCACTGCAGCCTACAAGAATAAAGGCTGAGAGAGAAAGAGCCAAAATCAAAGCTATACTAATAATTCTTTTCATAAAACCCTCCTGTGCCACACAGGGCATATCTTATCGAAGTTATATGGCAAATCCCAAAAGAGATTTATATCGCTGCCGGTGGGACGCTGCACTTTAGTGCTTGCCGCCAAGGCGAACGTAAATATCGAAAAGGTCAGCGTAGCTTGTCTTATCAAGGGACTGATAGTTTTTGTTTACCACGTAGCCGGAAAGGGAGTAGATGTAGCCTGTATCGTAAACAAAGTATCTTGCAACGTAGCTGCCGCCACTCTTTACGGAAATGCATATGTTAGCATCGGAAAGGGTAAGCACATCTTCGTTTGTAATTTCCTTAAAGCCGTCCTCTGCGTCCTTAAGAAGAGTAAGAATGTCTGCAATTACAGCCTTATCGGTAACATCAATGGGGAAGAATGTGTTTGAGGAAAGAGCGCCCTCGGAATAAAGAAGAGTTATAGAATCAACCGGCTTTTCTTCATCAAGAACAATGCTTTCGTAGTCCTCGGGGTAAACCTTGTCGCCACAGCCTGTAAAAACAAGAACGGATAAGGAGAGGACGATTACAAGAATTAAGCTTAAAAATCTTTTCATTTTACTATACCTGCTCTCATAGCGTCAAGTATAATCTCGGCGCTTTTGTAGTTTGTAGCCAAGGGAATTGATTGAACGTCGCAAAGACGGAGAAGTGCGGAAACGTCAGGCTCGTGAGGCTGAGAGGTAAGGGGGTCACGGAGGAAGATAATAAGGTCAAGCTTGCCCTCGGCAACCATGGAGCCTATCTGCTGGTCACCACCGAGAGGACCGCTTTTCATTCTTGTTATCTTAAGACCGGTTTCACCCATTACAAGTGTACCTGTTGTGCCTGTTGCGTAAAGCTCATGGTCCTTTAAAATATCCTGATACTTGATTGCAAGCTTAATCATAGTATCCTTTTTCTTATCGTGTGCAATAAGTGCAATTTTCATATTTTCTCCTTATAAATTACAGGTAAGTGTTCCGTTTTTCTCACTTACGGTAGCTACATCGCCGTTTGGCATATAAACCACCTTGTCGCAATCGTTTACAGAGCTTACATTAATAATAAATGTGCCGTTTTCCTTCTTCCATTCAACCGTAACATCTCCTGCAATAGTGGAAACTGTGCCACGGGCGTAATCTCTGTCCTTAATATAAGGCTTTACGGAAATAGATTTTTCAGCTACGTTTTCTGTTCTTACACCAAGCACAGTAGCGCTGAACTCGTAAAGTGCGATAGCGCCCCAAGCGTGACATTCGCTTCTTGATTCCTCGGGGGTTTCGGGTACTGTTGTGCAGTTAAGCTTAAGAAGTCCACGGTAGGAGTTCATCATATCCTCGGTATATTCGTAAAGACCGCAGGATTCAAGGGCACGGAAGTAGAAGAATGCAAAGGCATAGGTGCTCTTGGCATCAAGATTACGGGAGAGAGTCATAATTTCCTTAGCCTGCTCTCCACGGACAACACCGGCAAGAACACACCAGGTCTGCATATGCTGAGAGTAGTAGATGTGGTTTACATCGTCTGCAAACAGCTTTGTTTCCTTATCGTAGAAGTATTTCTTTGTATTCTTAATAAGAAGATTAGCGGTTTTTATGTCTTCCCTGGCTACGTCACGGCGTCCGCAAAGCTCGTTAAGCTTTGCGCCAACCTGGAGGAAGTACGCCATCATAGGATTGTAAAGACCGATATTGCCCTCGTATACTCCAAGGGGAACACCACCCTCACAGCCACGTGCCTGGTCGTAAACCCAAGGCTTAGCCCAGTCAACAAAGTTCCAGTACTTGCTCTGACCAACCATTCCGTCCTCGTCAATAAGAGCAGTAAACCACTCAACAACACCGTCAATTGCACGAAGATGCTTTCTTACAAGGGAAAGGTCGCCAAATCGAATGTAGTGCTGATATACCATAAATATAAAGTAGAACTGGAAGGAGGGAATATGCTGATCGTAAACACAGGGGTAGCGTGACGGCATAAGTCCGTTTGCCATCTGCGCCGCAGCGAAATCGTCCATTGCCTTTCTGGCAAGGGCGTCATCATCGCAAAGCTGATAGTTAAACAGCATCTGAAGTGAGGTATCCATTGTGTACTGAAGCTGCTCATAGTAGGGGCAGTCCTCATAGGTTTCGTGCATACATCTCTGGAGAGTGCGTACGCTTATTTCCCAAAGCCTGTTGTCATCATCTCTGCCGAAATCGTAATCCTTACGGATAGGCATAGGATAATTAACCTCAAGGAATTTATCAAAGGAAACGGTAACATCGCCCTCGGTCTTGATTGCTACATAACGGAAGCATCTGAACCAGAAGGGGGAATACTTAAGCTCGCCGTCAACTGTAACCGTGTCAGCAAAGAAGTCCTCATAGCCAAGGGAACGGTCAGCACGGTCAGCCTTGGTGTTAGTGGGATAAAGCTTGCCAAAGCACTCAAAATATTCAATTCTTACCTTGCCCTTACCCTTAATGGTAAAGAAGGGGAAGCCAAAGGTAATATAGCCTGCATCGTAGTAAAACCCATCATACGTAATGGGGATTTCGGTCATTTTCAGCATGGGGATAGGTCTTTTTGAAAGGAAAAGATTTGATGTGCCACCCCACCAGAAGTGGTCATTTTCATTGTTATGCACATCGCAGCGCTTTACAGCGTTTTCGTATTCAACAGGGTAGCTTTCAAACTCCTCAAGGAATGAGGCTGAGTTTGCGTGAATAGCGGAAAGCATTGTAAGTCCCTTTTGCTCACCGCAAAGCCAGCTTTCGTCAGCCTTGATTACTGTGTCACCACAGGTAAGCTCAAAGCAGAGGGCGCAAATGCCTGTACGAAGCACACCGTCAGCAGGATTAATACCGCCGTCGGAATCTCTGCCGTAAAGCTGAATAACCTCTACAAAGATTTCGTTTTCGCCTATCTTAAGATAGTCCTTAACATCTACCGTATCAAAGAACACCTGCTCACGTGTGCCCTTACAGGGACCAAAGGCGCAGAAATGTCCGTTCATGTAAAGTCTGTAACGGCTCTGAGCAGAAATTTCAACCACTCCCCCGTCAATTTTGTCAAGATTAAAGGTTTTCTTGAAGTAGTAAAGGCGATTATGAGAAACGCCTGAGCCCTTTTTGGTAATCCAAATACAGTTTTTCATATTTTTCTCCTTATATCTTATTTCCGTTAAATCCGTTATAGTTGCACATTGCAGTGTCAAAATCACCCTTTAAAATAAGAGTGAGAATATGGGGCACCACCTCTAAAACAGAGAAGAGCGCCTTTTCATTTTCCTTGGGAATTCTGCCAAGCACCCAGTCGGCAAGGTCATATTCGGGTGTAGGCTTTTGTCCTACGCCTATACGAATCCTTGGGAACTTGTCTGTTTATAAATGCTCAATTATAGATTTTAATCCCTTTTGACAACCTGCACTACACGATTAACGAACACTGACTCTGCAGATGTCCTATGCCACAT
>JAFTHF010000225.1 GCA_017457545.1 Clostridia bacterium | reverse complement strand
TACCGTCTGTTTCTGAAAAACCGACAACATATAATCCTTTGGCGATGATTTTTACTCCAAATGGCATTCCACCGGGATACAGCTTTAAATCCTTAATTTCCGTGTTATTTTCTGATTGTACCGACCTTACAAAGCTATCAAAACCACCCATAGCATCATTACATGCCCATGCATCAATGTAATTTTCAGCGAATAGAGAGGTACATAATGTACAAGAGATTAATACGGAAAAAATCAGACATAAAAGCACCTTGATTTTTTTCATTTATCGTTTTATTCCTTTCATTTTATTCACATTTAATTTGTGTTTTTTCATAGTTATTTATGTGTAACAAAATTATTAGAAATATTAATAAAATTCCAAATCAGTATAGTTAGAAATATATTGACAATTTTGGTTTTTTAATATATAATTTTAATTAGATAACTAATAAAATGGAGCTAAATATGGATAATGATTTTAAGGAATTAATGAGAAACAGCAAGGAAAGAACCTTGCTTATGGTGATAAATGAAATATCAAAGGTTTTTGATGATATTATGAGTAAATGCCCCGAAAACCTTTTCTTTACTGACAAGACACCCCGTCTTATTTTAATGATGCTATCATTTAAAGACGGTATGACTCAGTCTGAGCTTGTTCAGGCAACTCATATGAAAGGATCAACTGTTAGTATTGCTCTTAACAAAATGGAAAGCATGGGATTTGTTAAGAGAGTAGATAATCCTGCTGATAAACGTTCATACAGAATTTTTCTTACAGAAAAGGGAATTAATTTCAATGATAGTATAGAGAAGACACTAAAGGAAAAGGATAGCTTATCAGTAAAAGGTATTTCACCAAGAGAAATCAAAT
Organism: Clostridia bacterium; assembly: GCA_017457545.1. The sequence goes on along the minus strand of JAFTHF010000225.1, from coordinate 1,039 downwards.
CGGCAATAAATGTTCTTGACAGTGTTCTGGATAATCTTCTAGAAGAGTTAAACGTAAAATAAAAGACGGACATTTGTCCGTCTTTTAAATTTTTTATAATTTTAAGGGATTTTCCTTAATACACTGGTCAAGCCAGATAGCTCCTACATCAAGAGAATCGTAAATACCACTCTTACCAACCTGCTTAACAATCTTTTTAGGATCATTAGTAGGGCAGATAGTTGCAAAAACCATAGTAGGATTATCGTTCGCATCCTTCATAAATATATCAAGTCTCAATATATATTTGTCCTTAGGAAAACCGTAGTAAAGGACATCTCCATCTCTAACAAGGGGCTTACCTTTGTATTCAATAAAGCTTTTCTTTTCCATACATTGACCGCCTTTCTTTTATCTATTATGAATTATTTTACTATATTTTAAAGTAAATGTCAAGGAATTTAACCAAAAACCTTTATTAAAGAAAAAATAAAACGGATACAGGTAGTATCCGTCTTATATGTATTACTTTTTCTCAACAATTTTTAAGTTTGTGGGTAATATACCACTTTGCTCATAAACAATCTCGTTAATCTGTGCTACCTGACTGGCAAGTAAGCCCTCTGTCTTAACAATAACCGTAGCATTGCCATCGCTTATAACCGCTATGCAATCCTCAAGTCCTTTAGCCTTTACAAGAGTTTCTATCTTTGATTCTGCCTCAATATCCTCGGCAATCTGTGCAATGTCTGCAAGGGCAGCCTCTACAGCCTCGGGAAGAGCAGAATCGCTCTGTGCAACACTCTGTAATACCTCGATTGCTTCATCTCTAGCTTGTTGACGGCTGAGCACGGTTTGTGCAAAATAATCAGATGTAGCGCTGTCATTGTTAAGTGTATCGTTAAGGTCTGTATCGCCAAGGTCAATATCTACATCCTGGTCTGGATTTGTAGGTGCTTCGGGATAGAGAAGATAATTCACTCCAATTGCGCCGCCTATAATTAAAATTGCACATAAAATTACAAGGTTACGCACACCGAATTTTTTAAAGAATGATTTA
>JAFTHF010000224.1 GCA_017457545.1 Clostridia bacterium | reverse complement strand
CATTCTTCCTGCTATAAGCGTCCTCTCGTTTAACCTGGAAATGTCTACTGTAGTATAAATTGGCAGCTGCATTGTTAAGGTACCTATTTGCTTGATAGTTTCGTCCTTATATTCAAAAACAGAGCCGGATTTAGGAATAAAATCAACATCCATACCGGATTCCCTTATATATTCCATATACATTTGAATCTGTTCATCAAGAGTTGTTTGATAAATATTGAGGGCAGGACCTCTTCTGAAATTAAACAAAACTGCATGAGAATCATCTGTTATAAAATCCTCGGGATCAATATGGGAAACTGTTATAAAGTCTGCCACAGCAATTGAAAGCATAAGTGAGAGAATGATTATAAACATTCCAAGACTGAATCTGCGAATTTTCTTCTCAGAAACTGAGCTTTTTGCCTCCTTAAGAAGGAATCTTAGGCCTAAAAAGCCCTTTCCTTCCTTACGCTTCTCTTCTCTTGGCTCTCTCTTTACTGTTGCTTTATCTACAAAGCTATCCTTAGAAAGAACAGGGTGTGCACCCTCCTTAAGATATGGTGCATTTGCCATATCAGAGGATAAAACCACACGTGAATCGCTGAATTTAACAATAATTCTATCCTTCTCTGCAATAACGGTAAGAGCTACAGGAGCTGCGTTTTCAGCAGTAAGCATTCTTACAGAAAGATTAGCAGCGCTGATATTATCCTCGTTGTAATCTCCTGCGTAAACTGCATCCTTTTCGCCTGCATCCATAGTACCTCTCTCCCAGTCTGTAGTATCGGAAACGATATTACCGCTGTCAAGAGTGATAATTCTGTCTGCAAAGAAATTAGCAATTCTTGTTTCGTGGGTTACCATTACTATAAGACTTTCCTTTGAAAGCTCCTTAAGAATGGTACAAATATTCATTGTGTTGGCTTCGTCAAGGTTACCTGTAGGCTCATCGGCGAAGATAACACGAGGACGACGGGCGATTGCACGGGCGATTGCAACTCTCTGCTGCTGACCACCCGAAAGCTCTCCAACAGGACGCTTTCTATATCTGAGCATATCAACTCTGGCAAGCGCATCCTTAACCCTCAACATCTTATCCTTGTGTGGAATATCCAGTGAATGCATACCAAGATACACATTATATGCTACGGAATGCTCACTTAAAAGATAATAGTTTTGGAATATGTAACCGAAATTTGCATTTCGCTCATCCTCCATCTCCTTAGATGTAGCACGCTTGATTTCAGTGTTTTCAGTAGTTATACTACCACTATCAAAAACATCAAGACCGCCAATTGCATTAAGTAAGCTGGTTTTACCGCAGCCAGATGAACCAAGAATACATACAAAGCCGGTATCCGGAAGTTCAAAGGAAAGTCCGTGAAGAACCTCGTTAGCACGTTTTGTGCCTTTATCATAGGTTTTCTTTAAATTATTAACCTTAATCAATGTTCTCCACCTCCTCCATTAATGCAAAGTCAATATCTTCATCTGATTTTTCATGATTAAATACGTGCTTTTTAAGTGCCCTGTAAATTGAAAGCAGTGAGCATGCGCAAAGAACAAAATGGGCAAGTATAAGAAGAATTATCTTGAATGTATCAAAATACTTGAATATAGCCACAACATAGCTGAAGCGCACACCGTTAAGCAGGAATATTACTCCAAGACCTATAGCCTCACCAACTAATGTGAATATAAGCATAATCAGGGATATTGAAATATATGCTGTTTTAGCTGTAAGACCTATATTGGACATAAGCTTATAATGAGCAGTAATAGAGTTGAACATAGCCTTCATAAGTATAAGTTGAAGAACTACTGTAAGAACAAACGCCGCAATACATACTCCAAGAGTGATAACTCTTTCTGTACCAAGCTCAGAGTCCTCGATAACAGCACCTACACGGTATGGGGAAACTGTGAGATAGCCCATCTCTGTCAAATCATCAATTACTCTGTCGGTATATGAGTAATCCTTCATATATACACTTGCCTGAGATGATGATTTTTGAGGCATATAATTATCATATATCGCCTGATTTACAAGATGAATCTTTGTGTGAGGACAATTAAACACTCCTAAGTATTCAAGGACAAGAGTACCTGTTTCAAAGAAGAAAAATTTATTGTTACCAAGACCCTTAAAGCCTGCAGAAATATCGCCGGGCATAACAACCTGATCCTCTTCAAGCTCTAAGATGTCATCCTTTGAAATACAAATTTCAAATTTTCCAGCCTCATACGGTAGGAAAAGTGTATCCATGCTATATGCCGCAGTATCAATAAAATTAGCCATAGCCTCTGAGAAGTACAAGCCACTACCATAAGTGGTCTTACCTACTACATCAAAGGTTATTGTTATATAGGCATTTAATGCCCATGCTTTTCTGTTTTTAATATGAACAGTTACGGTGTCGCCAACCTCATGCTTGGGATCGGCAGAAAGCACCTCATACATTTTTTCGGGCGCTCTTCCCTCTCTGATAATATCCTTATCAACAACAGGAAGTGTCTGCATATATGATTCATTATTAAGGAATTCAATAGCATCAACAAGATACAATCCACCGGGATTGGTTACAGGATGATAGTCTG
>JAFTHF010000223.1 GCA_017457545.1 Clostridia bacterium | reverse complement strand
GCTATCGCAGAGTTTGAGGCCCTTTCTCCCGAATACTCAAAATTCCCCGTATGTATGGCTAAGACACAGTATTCACTCTCCGATGACCAGACTAAGCTTGGACGTCCCACAGGCTTTACACTTACTGTAAGAGAGGTTAAGCTTTCTGCAGGTGCAGGCTTTATTGTAGCCCTTACAGGCGCAATTATGACAATGCCCGGCTTACCTAAGGTTCCCGCTGCTATGAAGATAGACGTGGACGATAACGGTAAGATTACAGGACTTTTCTGATATGACAGAATATTTGTCAAATTCAACAGAGCAGACTGAGGAGATTGCCACAGTCCTTGCGTCACGTCTTAAAAAGGGTGACTTTGTTGCCATGTACGGTGACCTTGGCGTTGGCAAGACTGCCTTTGTCCGTGGACTTGCAAGAGTTCTTGCCCCCACAGCCTCAGTCAAAAGCCCTACCTACACCGTTGTAAATGAATACAAGGGTGAAAAATGTAAGCTGTTTCACTTTGACGTGTACCGAATCACCGATGACGATGACCTTTATTCAATCGGCTTTTACGATTACATAAAAAGAGGTATTTCCGTATGCGAATGGAGTGAAAATATTCCATGGGCTATTCCCGATAATGCCGTTAAGGTAACTATTGAGCGTGTGCCCGAAGATGTAAATAAAAGAAAGATTACTATAATATGAAGATACTTGCTCTTGATTCCTGTATGAACACATCATCAGTGGCGCTTCTTGAGGATGAGAAGCTTATCGCTTTATATACAGTCAATACAAATAATACCCACAGCGAAACTCTTTTGCCTATGATTAAAAATCTTCTTTCAACAGCCGATGTTGATATTGAGGAGATAGATGCCTATGCCGTGTCCTACGGCCCCGGCTCCTTCACAGGCGTGCGCATCGGTGTTTCAACCGTCAAGGGCCTTGCCTTTGGCAGAAATAAGAAGTGCGTTGAGGTTAGCACAATTGAGGCTCTCGCATCTAATTTGGAGGGGTTTGAAGGTATAATTTGCCCTGTTATGAACGCCCGTCGAGGACAGGTCTACACAGGCATTTTCAAGGGTGAAAATCGCCTTATGGACGATGAGTGCATGATGCTTTCCGACCTTGTGCCCATTCTTGAAAATTACAATGAAAGGATTTATTTCGTAGGCGACGGCTACGACCTTGCAATCGATTATAAAATAGCAAATACTCAGTACACTCCCGAAGCTCTGCGCTATGCAAACGGATATTCCGTGGGCAAGGTGGCATATAAAAAGATAATGTCGGATATGTGTGTTACCGATGCACAGCTCCGTGTAAATTATCTCCGTAAGCCACAGGCAGAGAGAGAAAGAGAAGAAAGATTAAAAAGTGAGGAAAAGATATGAAAAAACCTATTGCAATCGCATCTGACCACGCAGCTCTCAAGCTTAAGAGAGAGCTTATGAAGCATTTTGATGAAACAGGCGTTTCCTACGTTGACTACGGTACATACGATGAAAAGAGCTGTCACTATCCCGAATACGCAAAGAAGCTTTGCGATGCAATAAATGAGGGCAAGAATGACCTTGGTATCCTTGTTTGTGGTACAGGCATCGGTATGAGCATGGCAGCAAATAAGTGTAAGGGCATTCGTGCAGCTGTTTGCTCCGATACCTTTAGCGCAAGATTTACACGTCTTCACAATGATGCAAACGTGCTTTGTATGGGCGAAAGAACCATAGGCCCCGGCCTTGCGTGTGATATTGCCGATATTTTCCTTAACACAGAGTTTGAGGGTGGCAGACACAAGACAAGAGTAGATATGTTCATGGCTTTTGAAAATGAATAATTATAAAGGAGAATAGATTAATGAAGAAGGTATACTTTATTACAGGTAGCCAGGACCTTTACGGTGAAGAGGTTCTTTTGCAGGTTGCAGAGGACAGCAAGGTTATTGCAAGCTACCTTAATGACAAGATTGACGGTGTTGAAATTGAATACTGCTCAACTGTAAGAGATGAGGCAAGCTGTGTTGAGGCTTGCGCCAAGGCAACAAACGATAAGGACTGCATCGCTGTTATCACATGGATGCACACCTTCAGCCCTGCTAAGATGTGGATAAAGGGTCTTCAGTTCCTTAAGAAGCCTCTCCTTCATTTCCACACACAGGCAAACGAAAAGCTTCCCTACGATGAAATCGATATGGACTTTATGAACCTTAATCAGACTGCACACGGTGGACGTGAGTATGCATTTATGTGTACACGCCTTGGTGTTAAGCGTGAGGTTATCGTTGGCTACTATAAGCATGAGGACGTAATCGAAAAGATTAAGAGGTTTATTGACGTTGCAAGAGCAGTTGATTTCTCAAAGAACCTTAATGTTGCTATGTTCGGTAGCAATATGAGAGAGGTTTCCGTTACTGACGGTGACAGAGTAGAGAGCCAGATCAAGTACGGCTGGAACGTAAACTACTACGGCATCGGCGACCTTGTAGCTCTTGTTAATGCAGTTACAGATGAGGAGCTTAATGCCAAGATGGCAGAGTACAATGAGCTCTACGTAATGAATACAGACAACCTTGACTCCGTTAAGGAGCAGGCTAAGTACGAAATTGCCCTTGATAAGTTTATGCAGGCAGGTAACTTCGGTGCTTATACAGATACATTCCAGGATCTTCACGGTCTTCGTCAGCTTCCCGGTCTTGCAACTCAGAGAATGATGGGCAAGGGCTACGGCTTCGGTGCTGAGGGTGACTATAAGACAGCAGCGCTTGGCGCTATCTTCTGGGAAATGGCTAAGGGCAGAAAGGGCTCAACAGGCTTTATGGAGGACTACACCTATGACTTTACAAAGGGTGAGGAGGTAGTTCTTGGCGCTCATATGCTTGAGGTTTCTCCCGACTTTGCATCAACTCAGCCGAAAATTGAGGTTCATCACCTTGGTATCGGTGGCAAGGAGCCCCCTGCACGTCTTGTATTTGACGGTGTAGACGGCGACGGTGTTGCAGTATGTATGGTTGATATGGGTAATCGCTTCCGTCTTATCTGCGCAGCAATTGAGCTTGTAAAGCAGCCTAAGGATATGCCAAAGCTTCCTGTTGCAAGAATTATGTGGAAGCTTAAGCCTGACCACGCAACAGGCGCAGCAGCTTGGATTTACGCAGGTGGCGCACACCACACAGTAGTTTCCACAGCTCTTACAGTTGAGGACGTTCGCCTTTTCGCTAAGCTTACAGATACTGAGCTTGTGGTAATCGACGATAAGACAGACCTTGCAAAGCTCCAGAGCGAGCTTGATATGCTTGATCTTCTTGCAAAATTAAAATAATTTGCAAGATAAATCAAATAGCATTTATTAACACTTTTTAGTGTTTAAAAAAAGGACAGAGAACACTCTGTCCTTTTTCTGTTGATCTGTATCTCTTTTTTATCCTTAATTATAAGGTAGGATTTCCCATATGGCGCTCCCATATGAGGGTTCCATATGAGGAGTCCATATGTAGAAATAGAATTAGAATTAGAATTAGAACTAGAACCGTCCCCGACCGCACCCGGTGGGTGAAGAAGGGAGGGGTAAGGTGTGGCAGCCGTCGAAGAACACAACCGAAGCTTGCGAGGGCAGTGCGATTCGGTAACGGCAACAGTTCAGAATTAACAGAATGTGAGAATGTTTTGGCTTCGGAGGGGGAGAGGACTCCTTCCGTCACGACAAGTCGTGCCACCTCCCTCAAAGATGGAGGCTTATTGAGAAAAAATGCGTTTTTTTAAAATTATATATACTACGTATATATAAAAGTCTAACGTTTTCTAACGCTTTGCTTATTGTATAATGGTGTCAGTAGGAAGAAAGGAGGTATAAAAAATGGCTAAACAAAAGGATCCTGCATTTTTGTTTTACCCGACAGAGTTTATGCTCGAATGCTCATTAATGCCTGATGATGAGGTGGGAAAGTACATCAAGGTGTTTTGTAACTTTCATGTTCACGGTCACTTAAGCGAAAAGGAAATCGAAAGAATATGTGACGGACACTATGATAGCATATTCAGTAAGCTCTTGAAGGATGAAAACGGACTGTATTACCATTTAAGAATGGAGCATGAGCTACATAGACGTAAGTGGTATGTAGGTAATAGAATGCAAAATTTTGCAGGCACCAAAAAGAAAACCGAGAACAAGGAAAGCTCCTTTGATGCTGACGATTATTATGCGGCAGCCCTTGCAAGAAGTAATGAGTATTACAAGAATAATAATGCGAATAATACACAGGCTGCTGAATAATATTCAGACGAAAAGTGAAAATATGCATAAATTATGCAATGGTTTCGCGCATATATTATAAAAAGGGAAAAATATTTTCAATTTTAGTGAAAAAATATTCAAAAACCCCTTGACAAGCACAGGGCAAAGTAATATAATAGGAGCATATTTTTGAAATTTTATTCACAAGGAGATATAAAAAATGAACAAAAAGGATATTAAAAAGGTAGTTCTCGCATACTCAGGAGGACTTGATACATCAATCATTATTCCGTGGCTTAAGGAAAACTACAACAACTGTGAGGTTATTGCAGTTTCCGGTAATGTAGGTCAGGCAGACGAGCTTGAGGGTCTTGAGGAAAAGGCACTTAAGACAGGCGCATCCAAGCTTTATATTGAGGACCTTACAGAGGAGTTTGTAAACGATTATATTATCCCCACAGTTAAGGCAGGCGCACTTTATGAGGAATATATGCTTGGCACATCCTTTGCACGTCCTATTATTGCAAAGAGAATTTGTGAAATCGCTC
>JAFTHF010000222.1 GCA_017457545.1 Clostridia bacterium | reverse complement strand
TCCGAGAAGGTCCATATTTGCTTCCCAAAGGCTGTCAATAGTTCCAACGTCCTTCCAGTATCCTACGAATGGATATGCAAACATCTTCTTGCCATCGTTAAGCATATTAGGAATAATATTCTTGCCGAAGTCATTGCTTGAGCCGGGAGTATTCTCGTCAGCAATAAGATAATCCTCAAGCACCTTACGGTTGAATATGTAAATACCCATTGAAGCCTTAGTGCTGATAGGATTCTTAGGCTTTTCCTGGAATGCTGTAATCTTTCCTGTTTCGTCGGTAACCATAATACCGAAACGGCTTGCCTCAGAAAGAGGAACCTCCAAAACTGCAATAGTACAGTCAGCCCCAGTAGCCTTATGAGCCTGAAGCATAGCATTATAGTCCATCTTATAAATATGGTCACCTGAAAGAATAATTACATAATCAGGATCGTATCTATTAATAAATCCAAGATTCTGATAGATAGCGTTAGCAGTACCCTTGTACCAGTCAGCGCCCTTCTTACCCTGATATGGGGGAAGAACCATTACACCTCCGTTAAGTATGTCAAGATCCCACGGTTGTCCATTGCCAATGTATTCATTCAACACAAGGGGCTGATACTGTGTAAGTACACCTACGGTATCAATACCTGAGTTAATACAGTTTGACATTGGGAAGTCAATAATACGATATTTACCTCCAAATGGTACTGCGGGTTTCGCTGTCTTCTCGGTAAGTGTATAAAGACGACTTCCCTGTCCGCCAGCCAAAAGCATTGCAACACATTCTTTTTTCTTGTACATAAGCTATCTCTATCCTTTCTCACTCACTATCATCAGTATTGCGTAGATGAGAATGAGTTATTTGAATTTTTGTCAAGGAAATTTTTTCAATAAAACACCCTTGATTGTATTTCTACATATTTATTATATAATATTTAATACAGATTTTCAAGAGGTTTTTATTCATATTGTCCAATTTTTTACGATTTTTACATCCATTTACAATGTATATTTCACAAAAAACGACAATTTATTAGAAATTTTGCTTTCTTTGATAGTATTCGTCTCTCAAAATTGAAGCGTACCCTATTGTTCTGTACTTCCCCTTAACAAAAAGCGCATCTCTGTGGTATCCTTCAAATTTCATTCCAAGCTTTTTCATAACAGACAAGCTTGCATCGTTACCAAACATAAATTTCGCTTCTACTCTATGCATCTTTATAGTGTCAAAAGCAAAATCCATAACTATTTCGGCAGCCTCGGTTGCAAGACCTAAATTCCAGTAATCCGGATTTATTACATAACCGATTTCTGCGACCTTATTTTCGTCATCTATTTTGGTAAATCCACAGGTACCGATCATTTTATTATTGAATTTATAAACCAAAGCCCAATCATTATATTCTCCGGATTTATATTTTCCAATAACATATTCAATAAATTCTTTTGTATATTCCTGGCTTTTATGTACATCCCATAATAAGAATTCAGAAGTTTTAGGATTTACCGAATACTCATACATATCTTTGACATCTGATTTCTTAAGCTCTCTTAAAATGAGCCTGTCAGTTTCAAGGGTGGGTATTTTGGTAAAAAATCTTGTAAGAAAGTTAAGTCTCATTCTTAATCTCCATTCAAATACAAAATCCGATACCTACCCTAAAGTTGAAATATCGGAACTATTTTATATTATATAATATTATTTGCTTTCAGTCAACAGAAAATTGTAAATTATTTTACTCTTTTATTGATATTGTGAAATATTTATGATACAATACAATAGTACTTCAATATAATTGGAGTGTTTCAATGAATAAAATTGCATTTATAGGTGCAGGTAATATGGCTTCTGCACTTGCTGCAGGTATTATTAAAGGAAATATAGTTGATGCAAAAGACATAATTCTTTTTGATAAATATCCGGAGCAATATAAAAAATTTGATGCCGACTGCTTAAAGGCTGATTCAATTATTGATGCTGTAAATTCTGCAGATTATGTTATAATTTCAGTTAAGCCTCAAATAGTTAAAGAAGTTATTTTTGAAATAAATAACACAAACTATAAAAATAAGGTATTTATATCAATTTGTGCCGGAACGCCTATTTCTACTATTGAAAGCGTTCTTAAAGGTGCAAAGATAGTAAGAACAATGCCCAATACTCCATTACTGATAGGTCAAGGCGTTACTGCTATATGTAAAAATGAAAAGGTATCAAAGGAAGAATTTGATTTCGCCTCTTCTCTGTTTTCATCATCTGGCTATGTTTCAGAACTTAAGGAGGAAGAAATCAATGCTATTACAGCTGTAAACGGCAGCTCCCCAGCTTACGTATATCTTTTTGCTAAGGGCATGCTTGATGCAGCGCATAAGCTTGGTCTTAAGGGTGATGATTTACTTGAAATCATATGTAAAACCATAATTGGCTCTGCCACAATGCTCCTTAAGGACGGCAGAAGCCCTGATGAGCTTATAAACATGGTTAAGTCCCCTAAGGGAACTACTGAACGCGCCCTTGATGTTTTTGAAGAAAACGATTTTACTGAAATTATTTATAAGGCTATGAAAGCATGTACCGAAAGAGCCGAAGAGCTTTCAAAGCTAAGTTAACGGAGATAAACAATGAAAAACTACGACGACGAAATATACACCGAAGAATCGGAAGAGCAAGCGCCAAAGAAAAAGAAGTTCAACATCTTTGACTGGTATTATAACCGTGAAACAAAGGGTGTTGATGATGACGGCTTTATTGCCGCAGATAAGCCCTCCTTTAAAAACTTTTTCAAGCTTCTTTGGAGAAAGCTTAGCAAGCTTATGAGCTGCAATATATTCTTTATATTTGCCAACTTCCCTCTTATATTCCTTCTTATTGCTATGTCAGGTATTCTTACACAGCAATCGGTTGCACCTTATTATCAATCAATTATGTCCTTAAACGGTGCAATGCTTTTTGATTCTAATCCTACAATCATGTCACTCTTGTCAGTTTACGGAGTACACACCACTATAAGTGCGATAAATACACCTACTCTCATATTCTTCGTTTTGGGCTTACTTACTGTGTTTACATGGGGCTTTGCAAAGGTAGGAACAACCTATGTATATAGAAATCTTATGAAGGGTGAGGCAGTATTCCCCTTCTCCGATGCATGGTACATTATAAAAAAGAACGTTAAAAAATGCTTGATTTTCGGCATACTTGATTTTGTGTTTATTGCGTTAAACATTTATAACGTGGCGTTCCTTATTAACAACTATACCATTTCAGCAATGAACTCCTTTATGTTCTTCTTTACTCTTGTAATTTGCATTGTATACTTCTTTATGCGTCCTTATATGTTTACAATGATATTTACCTTCAATCTTTCCTCAGGTAAAATTATTAAAAACGCATTTTACTTTGTAATTCTCGGCGTAAAGAGAAACTTTGTTGCGTTTTTCGGAAGCATCGCACTAGTTCTTCTCAACTATGGATTATGTATGATATTCCTCCCCATAGGCATTATACTTCCCTTTATAATCACAATCGCAATCTTTGATATGATCGGTGTTTATGCATCATATCCCATCATTAAAAAATATATGATAGACCCGCAAATGAAAAACAAGCCAAAGGATACTATCGAAGAATTAGCTGACGGAATTGAGGAAGCAGAAATTAACTCATAATAAAAAAATGGACCGAAGCCGGTCCATTTTTTTATGATTGCAACAGCTCACTGACAGTTACAAATTTATAGCCCATTTCCTGCAATTTCGGTATAATAATTTTTAACGCCTCCGGTGTATTATCTACTCCCGAAATATAATCATGGAATAAAATAATATCTCCACTTTTAACATTTTCCAAAACATTCTTAACTATACTATTAACCGATTCATGCGCCCAGTCCTTTGTATCGACTGTCCACAGTACAATTTTGTATGCATTCTCCTTTGCCACCTTAACCAAGTTGGAATCGTAAAGACCGCAAGGAGGTCTTAATAATGTCGGCTTATACATACATAATTTGTACAGTGCATCTTCAGTATCATAAAGCTCACTTTGTATCTTATCTATTGCTAATGATTTCAATACTTTATGAGAATAGGTATGGTTACCTAACTCATGTCCATTTGACAAAACCTTTTTAATAACATTAGGGTAATTATTAACGTTCACACCAATTACAAAGAAGGTTGCCTTAACATCAAATTGATCAAGAATATTTAAAATTTTTTCCGTTTTTCTTGGATGAGGTCCATCATCAAATGTAATTGCAATTTTCATTTGATCATTAGAATTGGATTTAAAAACAAGCTTATTTTCGGCACTTGCAAAATTAATAAAACTACAACATATTATGCTTATAAACCCAATAAACACAAGGGTTTTCAGTATTTTATTAATTCTCAATTTCATCTACCGTTCCAAATTCAAAGCCTTGATTTTTCATTTCCAAAATCATGCGCTTCATAATTTTGGCATTTGTAGAAGATGTCGGGTGAAGCAATATTACTTCTCCATTATGAAGTCCGTCAATGATTTTTTTGAATGCCTTCTCCTCTGCCATCTGTTTATTACAATCCCAGTCTGCATAGGCAAAGGACCACATTACTGTTTTATATCCAAGCTGCTCTGCCCACTCCAAATTATCCATACTAAAGCATCCCTCGGGAGGCCTGTAATACTTCGACATTCTTACACCAAATGTTGTGTAAAAAAGCTCTTCCAAGTTACTAAGCTCTCTACGAAAAAGCTCTAT
>JAFTHF010000026.1 GCA_017457545.1 Clostridia bacterium | reverse complement strand
CAAGGACGTAGGTCTGGATAACCTTCTTCCATGAGCGCATAGATGTCTTAAATACGTGTGTAAGTGCGCTGTTGAACGCATTTGTGAGGGCTGTCTGCTGGTTGTCGGACTGACCCTTCTTAAAGGGGATAAGTGATGAAATACAGGTATATTCGTTTGTTCTGAAATCAAGACGAAGAATCTTTTCAAGAAGCTCTCCTGACTTGAATTTTTCGTTATTAACGCTTAAAACACCGGCAAATTCGGGGCGAAGCTGAGCATTAAGGTTTACACCGATTGTAACACTCTTAACCTCGTTAATACGTGATGTAAGCTCCTTGATTCTCTCAGCGAGAGTGATAAGAGCTGTGCTCTTAAACTTATCCATCATAGGATAAAGTCCCTCGGAAAGAAGCTCCATGGCTGAAACGTAAAGCTCAATTTCCGTAATACTGTAAAGGTATCCCTCGGAGGGCTCTGAATCTGCGGAGAGTCTGCGAAGCTCCGAAATATCGGAAAGAATGGGGCTTACGCGCTCAAAAAGCTCACAAAGCTCGGGGTTCTCTATCATATCGGCAAATACCTGCTGACGGTATTCAATAACCTTTATATCCTTTGTAAAGAAATCACAAAGTCTGCCGGACTTTAAATCAAGTATGGTTGTAAGCTGAATCTCGTCAAGCACCTCTGTGGGTATATTCGCTCTGTCTACGCCGTCAACACCGTTACTTAAGCTTTCAAGATCGGGGTATATAAGGCTTAATTCCAAATTCTGCATTAATTTTTCCTCTATTCTACCTCTCATTTGAGGTTATTTATTTTTCTTGTTTCCCGGTGAAAAGTAAACCGACTCAATTGGCATATCGTCAAGGTCTTCCTTTTTCTTCAGGTAATTTTTCGCTTTATTAGCGCCCTTTACAGTGCTTCTCTCCTTAAGAAGACTCTTAAGACCGCCGATAACCACCTTTCTGTCCTCACTTTCCGATGTAAGAACACCCTTGATAAATTTAACCTTATCAAGCATAATATCGGAAAGGGTTGAAGCATTAGTAGATGTGGCTATTCGGTAAAAGGACTCCACAAACTTGTTTCTGTCCTCCTCAGGCATATTGTATACCCATTTTTTAAGCAGCTCATGAAAATCGTCGCTTGAACGCTCAAACTCATTAGCCTGAACAAATTCTGCACCAAGCACACTCCATGAAAATGCGTCATGCTGCTGCACTCCGCGACTGAAGCTGCGAACTATCTGATATCCACCCACAATATCAAAGATTCGTCCTATTATTGAGCCCTCGGGTAAAAAGTTTACAACCTTGGAAACCGTTACAGGGTCATCTATATAATCAAGAAACTTATCGGTAAAGCCGGGACCGTCAAAGCTATAAACTGTATTGAGTCGTTTTCTCAGCCTTTTATCTATTGAAAGCGCTGAGTAAACCGCAATATTTCCACCCTTCGAGTGACCTCCGATATACAGCTTATCCTTTGTAAGCTTCATTATTTTACTAACGTACTCTGCCCCGTCAATCTGTGCGGGAATAGGCGTGTACAACGCCATATTTAGATTTTCCTTCCAGCCGATAAGAGTATCGTCGGTGCCTCTGAAGGCAACAAAGGTCTTTGTATTATCAAAGCTGAAGCACATAGCGCAAAACTGCTTCTCTGCGTCTCGGCTGATTTCATTTACATACGCCCACATTTTTACATCGGAATATCTTTTCGTCTTACTGAGTGTACGGAAAAGACGAATGATGTCGTGGCCTGGGATAATAGCGCCTATTGATCTATCTTCGTCATAAACATCAAAAAATCTATCTGCAACCTCTGAAAGCAATATTTTATCTCCGCTGTCAAGAGTGGGAACAAAATGCTCAAAGGGTAAATATACCAGCTCGGTAAAGATAAGACTGTCAACCTCGTTAATAGGAGAATTGTCAAAGGTAATATCGCAGCGCCATTTAACATAATCAATCATATTTGACATTACATCTCACCTCATTTTAATATTTTATCACAGTTTTTTTTGTTTTTCAATATAAAAAACGCACTTTTGCGTGCGTTTTAATAATTTCATTTTAAAATAAAGCTAGACAAACAAAAAAAAATCGGGTGGAAACCACCCGATTTTATTCTTTAATTATTTTGTGCCCTTAAAAATTTCAACAGCGTCAGCGTTGAGTGTTGTAAGAACGCAGTTACCGTTTACATAATCGGAATCCTGAGCATCCTTAATCATACCCTTAAGTGTTTCGCTTTCTTCGATAGCAGCCATAAGATCCTCATCAGAACCAAACTCCCAAACTACAGCTGTAGAAAGAGCCTGTGTAATACCACCAAGAAGACCCTCGCCTTCCTTCTGGAAAGTGTGGATTGTGTAGGTGATTACACCGTTTTCTGTTTCGATCTCGCCTGTTGCTTCCTTATCAGCATTCTGGAGCACGTAGCCAGCATCCTCGAATGCGCCCTGAATCTTACCGTATGTAGAGCAAGAAACAAGCATAAGAACGGAAAGAACAACTACCATGGACAAAGCCAAAACCTTAATTACGTTTTTCATCTTTGAAATCCTCCTCTTGAATTTTGTTTTGCATTTGTTTGCATAAGAATTATAGCACATTTTGTATATGATATCAAGCATTTATGCAATGAATTAACAATTTGTTAATATTTAACAACAATAAGCTGATGAAGCTCCATTTTGTCAACACAGAAGGAAACCTCATCGCCCTTTTGTGTGAATTCAAGCTCCTTACCCTGAGGCACAAGAGTAATGCTCTTTACCTTTTCAGGTATTTTTACAGTCATCTCTGTATTGTACAAGGGCGGTAAGTCCTCAAGCAAGCATACGTT
>JAFTHF010000221.1 GCA_017457545.1 Clostridia bacterium | reverse complement strand
CCTCTTTACATATGTAGTTGGTTGTTTCTCAACTGTAGTAAGCATCAGATATATGGAGGACGGTAAATTCTACTATCTTCTTATATTTATCGGTGCATGGGTAAGTGATACCTTTGCATATTTTACAGGTAGATTACTTGGTAAGCACAAGCTTATTCCCGCAATCAGCCCCAAAAAGACTGTGGAGGGTGCTATTGGCGGAGTAGTATTTGATATGGGTGCATTTGCGCTTTACGGCTTGATTTTAAGAAGCTTCATTGATTTCGAAATTTCTTATTTGTATCTTATTATAATGGGTGCAGTAGTAGCAGTAGTTTCACAAATCGGTGACCTTCTTGCTTCTGCAATCAAAAGACAGTATGAAATCAAGGATTACGGCTTCCTTTTCCCAGGTCACGGTGGTGTGCGTGACCGTTTTGACAGCGTAATGCTTGTTTCACCATTTCTTTACATCTTGATTTCAATTCTTAATCTTATTTAAGGACATAATATGAATACTGAAATAAAAAAAATTGCTATTTTAGGCTCTACAGGTTCGGTTGGTATGCAAAGCGTTGAGGTGGCAGAGAATCTGTCCTGTCAGGTAGACCTTTTAATGGCATCATCATCTGTTGATATAATTGAAAATCAAGCAAGATTAGTTAATCCGCGAGTATGCGTTATGACAAATGATAATGCTGCATCCTTGCTTAAGACAAAACTTGCTGATACTGATATTAAGGTATATTCCGGTGAAAAGTCCGCCATGCATGCAATTGAGGAGAGTGACGCCTCAGTTGCTGTAAACGCTGTATCAGGCTTTGCTGGACTTGCCCCTGCCATTGCATGTGCGAGAAGCGGAAAAAGAATTGCCATGTCAAATAAAGAAGCGATTGTGATTGCACATAAGTTTCTTCTTGAGGAAATGAATAAGCATAATGCTGAGCTTATTCCTGTTGACAGTGAGCATAGTGCGATTTTTCAAAGCCTTGATAAAACCGGTTATAATAACATTAACAGAATCATACTTACATCGTCAGGCGGTCCATTCAGAGGAAAGCACAGAGCAGAGCTTAAAAATCTTACTGCAGCTGATGCTTTGGCGCATCCAACATGGAAAATGGGTGCTAAAATTACAGTTGATAGTGCATCTTTAATGAATAAAGGCTTTGAGGTTATTGAGGCTGTTCGCCTGTTTAATGTTAAGCCTGAGCAGGTTAAGGTTGTTGTTCATCCTCAAAGTATAATGCATTCAGCTGTTGAATATATTGATAACAGTGTTATTGCGCAGATGGGAGCGCCCGATATGCGCACATGCATTCAGTATGCAATAACATATCCTAAAAGAGAAAAGGCACTTGCAGACAGACTTGATTTTGCTAAGCTTTCAAGCCTTACCTTTGAAGAGCCGGATATGGACACATTTACTTTGTTACCATTGGCTTTTTATGCAATTGAACAGGACGGAATTATACCGGCTGTTCTCAATGCATCAGATGAGGTTGCGGTTCACGCGTTTCTTAAGGATAAAATTGGATTTACTGATGTATTTGATATTGTAGAATCCATTGTAAAAAGCTTTAAAAATATTAAAAATCCAACTCTTGATGAAATTATCAATGCAGATAAGGAAGCAAGAGTAAAGACCCAGGAGTTAATTAGCACCTTCGTTAAATAAAAAGTACGAGGTAAAAAATGATAATTTTATATATTCTTATTGCCATCTTTGTTTTTGGCTTTATGATTTTTGTTCATGAGCTGGGACATTTTATGTTTGCGAAAAAGTTTAACGTCGCCATTAATGAATTTTCCATAGGTATGGGACCTAAAATCTTTTCAAAAAAAGGCAAGGATGGAGTAGATTACTCATTACGAGTTCTTCCAATAGGCGGATATGTAGCTATGGAGGGCGAGGATGAGGAAAGTGATAATCCATTGGCATTCAATAAAAAGCCTGCTTGGCAAAGATTTATAATTGTTATTGCGGGCGCAATGATGAATATTATAATTTCTGTGCTTATTCTTGCTATAATCACTATGTGTACACCAAGATTCGGTACAACTGTAATTTATAAGTTTCACGATGAATCCACAAGCTTTGTAAGCGGTCTTCGTGAAAATGACAAAATAGTTGAAATTGATGGAGCCAATGTGCATACATCAAGTGAATTAAGCTATGAAATTATGCGTAGTGGATATGAGCCGGTTTCTGTAACTGTTATTCGTGACGGAGAAAGAGTTACAATTGATAATATAGTATTTCCGACTATATCATCTGAGGGCGTGGTGTTTGGCGCACCTGACTTTTATGTATACGGTGAGGACAGAGGCTTTGTTTCCGTTATAAAAAATACATTTTATACAAGTAAATCCACTATTAAAATGACATGGGATTCCATCTATGATTTATTTAGTGGCAGATACGGTATAGAGCAGCTATCAGGTCCTGTTGGAATTACAGGTGCTATTACTGATGCTGCAAAAACAGGAGCAGAAAACCTGTTTTATTTAGTAGCTGTAATAGGTATAAATCTTGGAGTATTTAATCTTTTACCCATACCGGCACTTGACGGTGGAACGCTGCTTTTAACTCTTGTTGAAATGATAACAAGAAAAAAGCTACCTCCAAGGGTAGAAAACGGTATAAGAACAGTAGGCTTTATGCTTATAATGCTTCTTGCAGTGGTAATTTTATTTAAGGACGTAATATATCTTTTCAAATAGAGGATAAAAAATGAGCTATAATGATATCAGACGAACAACCAGAATTATAAAAATCAAGGATAAGGCTATAGGTGGCAACAACGATGTTCTTATCCAGTCTATGACAAATACTGAAACTGCAGATTACAAGGCTACTATTGGACAAATCAGGGCTTTAGAGGCTGCAGGCTGTGATATTGTAAGAATTACTGTTCCTGATATTACATCAGTAGATACAGTAAGAAAAATTAAGGCGGAGAATATTAATATTCCTGTTGTTGCTGATATTCACTTTGACTACAGAATAGCTCTTGAATGTGTAAAGGCAGGAATTGATAAAATCAGAATCAATCCCGGTAATATCGGCGAGGAATGGAAGGTAAAGGAGGTTGCCGATGCTTGTAAAAGTGCAGGTGTACCTATAAGAATAGGTGTAAATAGTGGATCTCTTGAAAAGCACATACTTGAAAAGTACTGCTCTCCAACACCTGAAGCATTGGCAGAAAGCGCATTTTATCACGCTTCCTTGCTTGAAAAATTTAATTTTAATGATATTGTTATATCTGTCAAGTCATCAGATGTAAGAAATATGATTTTAACTAACAGAATAATTGCCTCAAGATGTGATTATCCTATCCATCTTGGAGTTACCGAGGCAGGAGATTCCTATTCAGGTCTTGTTAAAAGCAGCGCAGGAATCGGCTCACTTCTTTGTGATGGAATAGGTGATACTATCAGAGTTTCTCTTACTGCAGATCCTATTGAGGAAATCCGTGCAGGTAAAGAGCTTTTAAGCTCATTGGGCTTCTATTCAAAGGGTGGAATCAAAATTGTATCATGTCCCACCTGTGGCAGAACAAAGATTAATCTAATAGACCTTTCAACAGCCTTTAGAAAAGCTATTGATGGCTTTGATACCAAGGGTAAAACAGTTAAGGTTGCGCTTATGGGATGTGTTGTAAACGGTCCCGGTGAAGCAAGAGAGTGCGACATTGGTATTGCAGGTGGCAAGGGAGAGGCTGTATTATTTAAAAACGGAGAAATAATTAAGAAGATTCCCGAAAATGAAATTATTTCAACACTTTTAAATGAGCTTCATAAGATAGTAGACGAAAAGTAAGGACTAAAAATGGATTTAATAAGAAGATTTCCAAAATATATTCCGTCAGATTCCTTCGTTTCAGTAATGAAGGACGGCGAGGTTTTGGATACTAAGGTAGATAAAGAGCTTCGTATAATGCAGATAACAGTAAAGTTTTCTGATATAGTGCGTAAGGACAAGCTTTACGCACTTGAAAACGAAATCAAGCTTGCATATGATGTTAACAAAATAACACTATTGCCAAGATATGACAGCTTACTGTTTTCAAGCGATTATATAGAAGATGTTATACTCGAAACTTACAGAAGAGGAGCGGTTAGCAACGGCTTCTTTTCTGATTATACTATTGATGCGTCAAGAGAGCATATTAACATAAAGGTTCCGTTTATTAAGGGCGGAATTGATCTTCTTGGTATCGGTAAAACAAATGAGGTTATCTCCGATATTATCTTTGAGGAATTTGGTATAAGAATACCTGTAACCATTTCACAAAGAGAGGATTACGAAAAGGTTCACGCTAATTTTGAGCGTGAAAA
The DNA here is from genome assembly GCA_017457545.1 of Clostridia bacterium. Next base: position 778 of record JAFTHF010000221.1, on the reverse strand, counting down.
GATGAGCGCCCTTAAAAAAGCTCTTGAGGAGCAAAAAAAGGTTAATGTAAGGTCTGCAAAAGAGGAAAAGGAAGCTGACCTTAAGGAAATGAGAGCTGAATTTAAAAAGGCTACCTCTTTTTCTTCTGAGGATAACAGGGTTGAAATCAAGGACACTAAAATCACGGTTGGTGCAATAACCTTTGATACAACAAGCCGTGAGTATGTTTCAGGTGGAGAATTTGAAATTGAAAATGTAGTTCCGATTTCAAGGCTTGATGCAGGTATGCACGGCATTGTAGTGCTTGGTAAGGTGTTTGAAATAACCGAAAAGCCTATAAAGCGTGGTGCCAACATTACAATTCAAATAGGTATTACCGATAATATTTCATCAATTTATGTTAAAGAAGTTGTTTCAGCAGATGAAAAGGATGAATTCCTTGCAGGATATAAAAAAGGAAATGCTTATGCAATTAAAGGCTCAGTAAAGCTTGATACCTTCGATAATGAAATATATCTTAATGCTACAGATGTTAGTAAAATAGATGTAGTAAAGAGAATGGATACTGCTCCCGAAAAGAGAGTAGAGCTTCATTTACATACTATGATGTCTCAGATGGATGCAACAATAGATCCTGAGGTAATTGTTAAGGTGGCTAAGGAATGGGGACATAAGGCTGTTGCCATTACCGACCACGGTAACGTACAGGGATTCCCACCCGCCATGCTTGCCAGTGAAAAGCTTGGGATGAAGCTTATCTACGGAATGGAGGCATATTTGGTAAATAATCCCTCACTT
>JAFTHF010000220.1 GCA_017457545.1 Clostridia bacterium | reverse complement strand
TTTGCATTATTTAAGCTTCAGATTATTGAATATAACGAATATCAGAGGTACGTTATAGACCAAATAACTGTTGAGACTAATGTAAATCCATTGCGTGGTAATATTCTTGATATAAACGGCAAGATTTTAGCTACCAATAAAACCGTCTGGGTGCTGTATCTTTGCCCGAAAAATATTAATAATCCTGAATTTATTGCTAAAAATCTATATGATATTACTGGTATTGACTATGATATTATTTTAAGTAAGGCATTAAAAAAAGTGTATAAGTATCAGTTTATTAATAATTCGATTAACAAGGAAATATCGGATAAAATAAGAGTATTTATAGATGAAAACGAACTTGAGGAGCAAATTAAATTAAGTGCAAGTGCAAAACGGTATTATCCATATTCAAATCTTGCCTCCCATACAATAGGCTTTGTAAATGCTGACGGAGAAGGAATTTACGGTATTGAAAAGGTATATAACAATATTCTTGAGGGCACAAACGGAAGATATATAACAGCACAGGATGCAAAAAGTAATGATATGCCTTTCCAGTATGAGAAATATATAGAGGATGAAAACGGATATAACTTATGCACAACAATTGATTACTATATTCAGTATCAATTAGAGGTACAGCTTGCTAACGCAGCAATAGAGTCAGGCTCACAAAATAGGGCTACAGGTATAGTTATGAACCCTAAGACGGGTGAAATATATGCCATGGCAACATATCCATCCTTTGATTTGAATGATCCGTATACCTTAGATGATTTATCAAATGAAAAATTAAAAAATTTGAAGGTTGGAACAAAGGAATATAGGCAAGAGTATTTGAATCTTTTGTTTACAATGTGGGGCAATAAGGCGGTATCAGAGCTTTACGAGCCGGGTTCAACCTTTAAATTATTTACAACATCCGTTGCATTAGAAACAGGAGCAGCAAATCTTCATAGCCAATTTAACTGTACCGGTTCATTAAAAATTGATGGATATTACAGAGCTATAAGCTGTCATAAAAGAAAAGGGCACGGTTCTATTAATTTCTCTGAGGCGCTTCAGCAATCCTGTAACCCTGCTATGATGACACTTGCGATGAGGATAGGCAGAGAAAATTTTTATAATTATTTTAAAAGCTTTGGATATACTGGTAAAACAGGTATAGATTTACCCTCTGAGGCAACCGGATATTATCATTCATTTGATAATTTTTCAAATGTTTCCTTGGCTGTTTATTCTTTTGGTCAAACCTTTAAAACAACAGCAATACAACAGTTAAGGGCAATATCAGCAGTTGCCAACGGTGGATATCTTGTTACACCACATTTAATTCACAGTATAGTAGATAATGATGGGAATACCATATATGAGTATGAAACTGAGAAGAGTGAACAAATAATAGATGATGAAATTTGCTCTAAAATTTCACAAATATTGAAGGAAGGTGTAGACGGTGAGGGTGGCGCTAAAAATGCATATGTGGCAGGTTATAGCATAGCAGCTAAAACGGGAACATCGGAAAAGAAGGACAAATATGATTCGACAGTTAATACATCGTATAGAGTTTCTTCGTGTATAGCATACGCGCCGAGTGAGGATGCACAAGTAGCTGTGATAATTCTTGTTGATGAGCCTACGGTTGGCAGTAAATACGGTAGTGTTGTAGCAGCACCTTACGTATCCAGACTGCTTGAGCTTATTTTGCCTTATATGGGGGTTAAGGCAGAGAATAATGGTACGGATAACAAGCAGATACAGGTGAATAATTACACAGATTTATCTGTTGATGAAGCTATAAAAAGGCTTAAAAATGATGGTATCAGTTATGAAATAATAGGTAATGGAGATAAAATATTAAATCAGTTGCCTATGTCGGGCAGCTTTATATACGAAAAGACGGGAAAAATTATACTTTACACAGTTGATGCTGATGAAAGTATTAAGGTAAGTGTAGTTCCGGATTTAATAGGGAAATCACCACAGGAAGCAAATATTTTGCTTTCTTATAATAATCTAAATATAAAAATAGAAGGAAGTATAAATTTTAAGGTTGGTGATAGCGTTAAGGTTATTTCTCAATATCCACAGGCAGGTGTGCAGCTTAAGTCAGGGGATGTTGTAACTATACGCTTAATGCATACAGATGAAAAGGAGTAATATGAAGCTTTTCGATTTACTGTCCGGAGTTGAAATAATTCAATCCAAAATGGAGAATAAAGATATTAAATATATCTGTTCTGATTCGAGAAGAGCAGAAAAGGATTACATATTTGTGGCATTAAAGGGAGAAAAAAGAAACGGTAATGATTATATAAAGGAAGCAATTAATAATGGCTGCTCATGTATAATAACCGATGATAAAAATTCCTTTTATGAATATGAAAATACGATATTAACTCATAACGCACGAAGAGCATTGTCAATTCTATGGAATAAGTATTACGGAAACCCTACAAGGGATATAAAGCTTATAGGAATAACGGGAACAAATGGTAAAACCTCAAGTGCTTTTTATGTATATACAATTTTACGTGAGGTACAAAAAAGAGTAGGCTTGATTTCTACCATAAAATGTCTTATAAATGATGAGGAATACGGATATGGAAGTGGAGGAGAGACATTAGACATCGTAGCAGCTATGACCACACCGGATCCGGAGTTTCTATATAAGATTTTTTATGATATGAAAAAAGCAAATGTAGAGTACATAGTTATGGAGGCATCATCTCATGCACTTGAGTTGTCTAAGTTATATCCCTTGGAATTTGAAATCGGTGTTTTTACAAATCTGTCAGAAGAGCATTTAGATTTTCACAAAAATATTAACGATTATTTTTTATCAAAGCTTAAGCTTTTTTATAACTGTAAATATGCAGTTATCAATTATGATGATTCTTATGCAAAGCAAATTTCACGGTATATTAACAAAGATTTTATAACCTTTGGGAAAAATGAAGAAAGCACCTTTAAAATATCAAATATTGTCAAAAAAATAGGGGGGAGTGTCTATAATTTGATTTATAAAGATGAAATTATAAATGTAGAAATCAGTATAGACGGTGAATTTTCAATATACAATTCCTCTGTTGGTGTTAATTGTGCATATCTTTCAGGTGTTGATATAGATGGCATCAAGAGTGGGGCAAAAAAGCTTAAAAATATTTGTGGCAGAATTGAAAGAGTCAAGGATAATATTTATATAGATTATGCACATACTCCTGTAGCTATGGAAAATGTACTGAAAACAGTCAGACAATTTTCAATGGGTAAGCAAATTATTGCGTTGTTTGGCTGCGGTGGTGACAGAGATAAAAGTAAAAGATCTAAAATGGGTGAAATTGCATCACGTCTTGCAGATGTAACTATAATAACCTCTGATAACCCTAGAGGTGAAAATAAAATGGAAATTATAAATGATATAAAAAGCGGCGTAAATGAAAATACTGTTTTTTATATAATTCCAAATAGAAGGGACGCAATTGAGTTTGCTTTGAAAATGATGGATAACCATATATTGTTGTTATTAGGTAAGGGGCACGAAAAAT
>JAFTHF010000219.1 GCA_017457545.1 Clostridia bacterium | reverse complement strand
TAACGTAACATACCTGACCTATGGCAGCACCCTCCATTTCGCATGCAGAAGCATTAAAGCAAGTAGATATATCTTGCTTTTTTGTTTTATCTGCAATAAACTGGTCTCCTGATGCAATCACACCTCTAACAGTGTTAACTCCCAAGGATTTTGCAGCCTCAGACAGCCTTTCAGACACAGCCTTATCGCTTTCTATATAAACAACATTTATGCCCGAAATAAGACCTTTAGGGTCGCCTAACGGACTTGTATCCATATCGTGCTGCACAACTGAGGTTGCAACTACAGCATCCATTATACAAAGCTCATCAGATAATGCACCCGCAACACCGGTATTAATAATAATATCGGGGGAATATTTTAAAATCATTGTCTGTGCGCACATAGAGGCAAAAACCTTACCTATACCGCATTTAGAGATTACCACATTCTTGCCACAAAGTGTACCCTCAGTAAAGGTAATTCCACCGTATACAGTAGATTTTACATCCTTCATTTCGGAAATAAGACCTGAAACCTCTATTTCCATTGCGCCAATAATACCGATAACATTATTCATATTTAAATGTTACCTCCCTACCTTCAAGACAGTTAAGATATCTTTCGCATTCAAGCTTCGCAGCATCTAGATTGAGGTTTCTGTAATTACCGCATTCCTCACGCTTATTTCCAAATATCTCTCCCTCGTGATTTATAATTCTTTTAAGAACGTCTTTAATCACCTTAAGCACATTGTCGCTTGACTCATCTCTTACAAGAAGATAAAAGCCTGTTTGACAGCCCATAGGGCCAAAATATATAACCTTATTTCCTATTTCAGAGTTTCTTACATAAGTTGCAAACATATGCTCAACAGAGTGCATTGTAAGATTATCCATATAATCACCCATATTAGGCTTACGTGTTCTCATATCGTAGGTAACAATATCACCGTCAATGCGTGAAATATAAAGTCCTGCCTCTATTGTGTCGTGGTTAACAGTAAAGCTAGCTATTTTTTCCATTGTAACTCCTTATAGGGTTTCACTAATAAATTTTTCAAGCTCCTCTTTTACTCTCTTTTCATCAAATAAAAATGAGTATCCGTGAGTAGCATTTTCAACCAAAACCTTTGTTTTCTTAGATGTACAGGCATCGTAATTTTCGTCAGTCATATAGGACGGAACAAAATCATCACTTAAGCCGTGAATAAAAATCACGGGAACCTTAGTTTTACTTAAGGAATCCTTAGCGCTGTATTTGTAATTAAAGCCACCGAATATTCTTGCAATAAGTCCTACCGGATAAACGAAAACCTTAGGTACGTGCATGCCTTTTGCCACCTGAATAATAATTTCCTTAGGGGATGTATATCCACAGTCGGCAATAATACCGTTAACACCGTTTACAATGTCAGAAGCCATCATAACAGTAGATGCGCCCATGGAAATTCCGTCAAGATAGTAAGCAAACTCACTGCCAAATCTTTCCTTTGCATACTCAAGCCAGGATACAACATCATATCTTTCCTTAACACCGTAGGAAATAATTTTACCCTCGCTTAAGCCGTGAGAACGATGATCCACAACGATCATATCAAATCCAAGCTCATGATAATACTGAAAGGCACAGGAAAAGTCCTTGTATGAGGAACGGTAGCCGTGGAACATTATAATAACCTTATTTGTAGGATCAGTAGTCTTTATATAATAAGCATGTAGCTTTAATTTGTCATAGCTGGTTATATAAATGTCCTCTTTGCTTTGGCTTTCAAACCATTCTCTACCTTCTTTGATTTTTCTCTTATGCTCATCGTCATCGCTTCCTGCAAAGGAAAATTTGCCGGCCTTTGGCTTTTTACGCGCAAAAGCAAGCTTAAAATAATATGTGTATATAATTGCAGCAAGAATTAATACTGCTGCACCTATACAGATACCGACTATCATTTGTTGCCTCCGTTATTCATAGCAACCTTACTGCGGTAGCTTTCAACCTCCCAGTTAACTATAAAGTCAACCATATCGGGAGCCATATGTCTAACTCCACCGAAATTCTCTGCATAAACGGAAATTTTAACTGCATCAAGCCATACACTTGTAACAGTTTTTACATCCTTTTCGCTATTTCCGATAGCAAACATACCGACATTCTTAGCAAATGCTATCTTAGGCAAATAACCGTGCTTATTTAAAAATTCTGCATACTGCGCCTTTATAGCATCCTTGTTAAAATCTTCAATAAACAAAGGAATTGCCTTACAGTAAACAATATGGTCGGGAGACATAGGCTGCATAAGCACACTAAAATCATCCTTGGATGCACAAAGCTTCTTTATTTCCTTATTAGCTGTGTACTCAACCACAGCACCGTTACCGTATGCTTCAGCAATGTATTCCTTAAGCATATCAACAGTCTCAGGCTTTTTATACTTTAATACAGTAAGGTCTGGCTTAATAACTGCTTTTTCTTCAAGCACATCCATTACAGAGGCAACAAGCTGATCTATTCCCTCCTGGCTATCTGCTGCAAAGAAAATGCCGTGATTTTGTAAGAAAAGAAGATTTGCATCTCTGCCTGTATTCTTCTCATAAGCATTTATCATATCTCTGCATTTAGCTGCAAGAACATATCCGGTCTCTGTTTCCTCAACCCAAATAGCATTTTCAAAAAGCTCAGCAACTATTTCCTTGCCATTTTGTGAGCAGGTCACACCGTTTACAATAGTGGGGTGAACATGAAGAACATACTGCTGCTTAAATAAATTATGTAAAAGAGTTTCAACTGAGGGACGCTTATTTTCCTCTCCCTCGCATCTTGCATCCATCATATCCTTAAGAACCTCTGCTTCTCTTGCATCCTTATTCTTCGGATATGTTTTCTCCCAAATTTTTGCAAGTCCGTCACGTGACATTTTTACAAAGCCCTCGGAAGTGATTGTAGCAAGTGCTGTACCTGAGCCCTTTATGTATAAATTTTCCTTATTTTTAAAAGATGTATTTCCACCACCAGCTAAGACATATCTTGCGTCGGCGCCGTACTTATGAGATATTTCTGCAATTACATCAAGTCCCATTTTCTTTTCCTCTCCTAACAAAAATTTACGTGTGCTAATATATCTTTCCTTGATAGAAGCAAGAGTGCTTAAATCAGGATTTTTCTTTTTTATCGCCTTAAGCATAATATTTTTCGGCGTATCCTCGGGATCTATAAGCTCAACTGCGCTTACATCATAGCCCTCAGACTCGAGCTTTAAAAGTCTCAAGGCATCCGTTGCCGCATCGCAAAGCTTTTGTCTTAACATAGAATGCTCTGTTATGAATGACAATGCTCCACAGTTTATTGTGTGATTAAGCTCATGGTGACAACATGGAGTTGACAAAATAACCTGCGCACCGTTTTCACTTGCCTTATTAAGAACAATATCTGTTGCAATATCACAGGCATGAAGTGAAATTACAAGGTGAGGTGCATCAACCATTTCATACGCATTTATATCCATACAGATAAATTCCATACCGTCAAAGCCAAGCTGACTTGCCACATTAGAGCAATATTCAATTACATCAGCCTTAAGGTCAATACAAATCATTTTAAGGTCAACCTTGCGAATGCTCTTAAAATAGTGATAAACTGCAAAGCTTAAATAGCTTTTTCCACAGCACAAATCATATATATTCAGCTTGTCCTTAGGAAGCTTATCTGTTATAGACTCAACATACTCAAGAAACTTATTGATCTGACGGAATTTTGACTGCATTCTGTCTCTTACTCTTCCGTTTTCATCGCTTACGCCAAGCTTCTTGAGAAAGTCCTCATCACCTGCGAGAATATAATTTTTTGCTTTATTATTATTCTCTGCCCTTACCTCAGTCGCCTTACCGTTTTTAATATTCTGAGTTATTCTAGTGGCACCAATCAAGGTTTCCTTACCACTTTTTGCCCTCATATACTGGCAATCACCTGCCGAGGAAATAATATTAATTTGGGAATGCTTATAAAAAAGCTCTCTCATCTCGGCACGGATGTTATCTCTTATGTTACGGTGATATGCCTTATTATCCTTGGAAAAGGTTTCTACCTGCAGAACTGTAACACCCTTTACCGATTTTAATGTAATAACACTTTTTATTTCGTCAACGGAATCGGGCTTAGATAAAATAGCCTTTTTAAGATATTTATTTGCGTAAAGCTCAGTAAATAAATCACATAAGCTTTCTAAAACATCGCTTTTAACCGTTCTCATTGATTTTCTCCGTCCTGTGTAGGAATATTTTCCGTCTTATTTGGTTTTTTTCTACTGAAATTAACCTTTGATTCGGTATGATGATAAATTCTCTTAATATTTTCTCTGTGCAAATATATAACAAACACGCTGGACAAAAATGCAAAAATAACTCCAAGACGTGGACCTACAAAGGGATAAAGCACTAAGGGATAAAGAGCTGCAACAAGACATGACGCAAGAGATACCATCTTATATCCTGCGAGTACAATTGCATAAATTGCAAACATTATAAGAAATACTCGCCAGTCAGTAAACATACATGTAGCTGTAATAACTACAACACCCTTTCCACCCTTAAAGCGAAAATATACAGGATATGCGTGACCGAGAATACAGAAAAATCCTGCAATAAAGGCACCGTCCAAGCCCAAGAAAATTCTACCTATAAATGTAGCAATAACAGCCTTCAAAAAGTCGAGTGCAAAGGTTTTAGCCCCTGCTCTTTTACCAAAGGTACGCATCATATTTGTAGCACCTGCATTACCGCTACCGTAGTTTCTTACGTCCTTACCGTAGGCGTGAGAAAGGATAACACCCCAGTTAATACTGCCAAGCAAATATGCTGCCAAGGCAGTAACCAAAGCAAAAATTACCATAAGACGAAGCTCAGCAGGCTTTTCGGGCATAGGTCCGAAAAATCCGTATTTTAAAACCTCAATAATGGTCATATCTTGGTTTCCTCGCTTTCTCCACGCTGACGGATAATAAGCTTTATAGGTGTACCTCTGAAGCCAAAGGTATCTCTTAAGCAGTTCTCAATATATCTCTGATATGAGAAGTGGAAAAGAGGTGCGCTGTTGCAGAACAAAACGAATGTAGGCGGAGCTACACTTGTCTGTGTCATGTAATAAACCTTAAGTCTTCTGCCCTTATCGGACGGAGGCTGAACACGTGTAATAGCTTCATTAAGCACATCATTAAGCATACCTGTGGAAACACGCATTTTGGACTGATTGAATACATAGTTAATCTGCTCAAAGAGCTTAACTACTCTCTGTCCTGTAAGCGCTGAAACATATACAATAGGAGCATATGTCATATAAGAAAGCGCATTGTATACTTTCTTAGAGTATTCAACTGTATTTTTATCCTCTGTATCGGGAAGATCCCATTTGTTTACTACAATAATTACAGCCTTGCCTGCCTCGTGAGCAATACCGGCAATCTTTTCATCCTGTTCAGTTACGCCCTCGGTAGCATCAATAACAAGTAAGCATACATCTGCTCTTTCAACTGCCATATGTGCTCTTAAAACGCTGAATTTCTCAATTCTGTCATCAATCTTGCTCTGACGTCTGATTCCCGCTGTGTCGATAAAGTTGTACTTTCCGTACTCATTTTCGTATCTCGTGTCAATAGCATCTCTTGTTGTACCTGCCATTGAGGATACAATAAGACGGTCTGTACCGAGAATCTTATTGATGATGGAAGACTTTCCTGCATTAGGCTTACCGATTACGGCAACATTAATAAGGTCCTCCTCCTCGCTTTCATCCTCTTTTTCTGGAATATTACGAAGAACAGCATCAAGAAGGTCACCACTACCTGTTCCGTGGATTGATGAAACAGGAATAGGATCCTCCTCAAAGCCAAGCTCATAAAATTCATAGAATGTAGGGTCAACCTCACCGATTTTGTCACTCTTGTTAACGCATACAACGATAGGCTTGCCACTCTTCTTAAGCATAATGGCAATATCTCTGTCATCAGCAACAAGACCTGCATTTATATCGCACATAAAGATGATAGCATCTGCAGTATCAATAGCGATCTGCGCCTGCTCTCTCATCTTCTGTAAAATCATATTATCGGTCTTAGGCTCAATACCGCCTGTATCTATGAGAATAAACTTTCTGCCACACCATTCGCCTTCACCGTAAATTCTGTCACGGGTTACACCGGGTGTGTCTTCTACAATAGACTTTCTTTCACCGATTATTTTATTGAAAAGTGTGCTTTTACCAACATTTGGTCTGCCCACTATTGCAATTATAGGTTTAGCCATTTTATACCTCCTGTAATCCCAAAATCGCCTCAACAAAGGACGCACCGTCCGTATTGGCAATTTCTATTTTAACTCCAAGCTCCTTGCTTAAGCCGTCAAGTGAGGTTCCACATAAAAATAAATCTCCCTCAGCTCTCAGCATATTTCTTGGAAGAATAAGACATTCTCCAAGGTCACAGCCACTCAGCTGATTAATCATATCAACACCTGTTACAAGTCCACTTACAGTAACAGAATGTCCGAAGAAATCATTAAGCACCTTATAAACCTTGCAGTCTATATTCTTACATTTTTTCTGAATTTTCTTAACCATCTGACATATAAAATCATATGCAGCAGCGCCGGTTGCGACAGATATATTCCGTTTTATTTCCCGTTCCTCTAAAGACAACGTCTTTAGAAATCCGTCAACCTCACACTCAAATGAACGAAGCATACCTACTCCGTTGTCAATCTGGCTGTAATCCTCGTAGTATTCATCCTTGGGAAGCTTTTTGCCTGCCATAAGATAAAATTCATCAGAGCAGAAAAATAAATATTTTCCGTATTTTTTACTGTATTTCTTGTTAATTTTCTCAACCTGGGAAATAACATCCTTTGACGATTGCTTATCAAAGCCACGCAAGGGGTAAAGGTTATCTCTGAATTTTGTAAGTCCTGAGGGAACGATACAAACGCTTCTCAGATTCGGATAATACTTTGCCAAATCGCCAAGCGAGCGTGTAAGCTCCTCTCCGTCGTTTATACCACGGCACAATACAATCTGACCGCAAATTTCAATGCCTGCATCTGCAAGAAGGTCAATATATGAAAGCACCTCTCCTGCTTTTTTATTGTGCATCATTTTGCATCTTAATTCAGGGTTTGTGGTATGGACCGAAATATTGACAGGAGAAATGTGCATTTCAATAATTCTGTCAATATCCTTTCTTTCCAGGTTAGTAAGTGTTATGTAGTTGCCGTGAAGGAACGACAAGCGAGAGTCATCGTCCTTAAAATACAAGGTCTCACGCAAGCCCTTAGGCAGCTGATCTATAAAACAGAAAATACATTTATTTTCACATCTGTGCTTTTTATCCATAAGAGGTGTCTCAAAGTCGAGACCGATATCGTCATACAGCTCCTTTTCGATAACAAAATCAAGCTCTGTATCCCTCTTAATCTTTATGACAATGCGCTTCTCTGCAAGGTAAAATCTGTAATCTAAAACGTCGGTAATCTCATGTCCGTTAATGCTTATAAGCATATCATTTTCCTGTATACCCACAAGCTGAGCAAGGGAACCGTCTGTTATCCTTTCAATTTTAACCATTTAAAATTCCTCTTTTGCGCATTATTATTCTATTTTATATTATAAACTAAATAAATATAAAAATCAACCGTCAGGACACAAATATTTATTAATTTTTTCAAGGGCAGATTTCTCAATTCTGGACACGTATGACCGGGAAATGCCCAAAATCTCCGCTACCTCTCTTTGCGTATATATCTTTGTATTTCCAAGTCCGTAACGCATAATAATTATCTGCTTCTCTCTATCCTCAAGCTTATCTCGAATAAATTCAAGAGCCTTTGTGATTTTGATTTTTTTGTCCACATCATCAGCAATAGTATCCTCTGTGCAGATTATATCAATGTAGGTTAAAGGATTCCCATCCTTATCCACATCTATGGTATCATTAAGAGAAACCTCGTAGCCGAGCTTTTTCTGGCTGCGAAACAGCATCAAAATTTCATTTTGAATACATTTTGCACCATAGGTTGCAAATCTTGTTCCGTTTTCAAAGTTAAATGAATCAACAGCCTTTATTAGACCTATTGTGCCGACAGAAATCAAATCTTCTGTATTTTTGTTTGAAATATAGTATTTTCTGACTATGTGTGCAACAAGACGCAGATTATGCTCTATAAGCTTATCTCGTGCCTTCATATCACCTTGTCTGCACC
>JAFTHF010000218.1 GCA_017457545.1 Clostridia bacterium | reverse complement strand
GGAATGAACACCATAATTGAAAAGTATAAGCCCGATGTAATGGCAATTGAGGAGCTTTTCTGGAATACTAACCAGAAGACAGGTATCAGCGTTGCAGAGGCAAGAGGAGTAATACTTCTTGCAGCCTATAAGAGAGGGCTTCAGATTTACGAATACACGCCTCTTCAGGTAAAGCAGGCGGTTGTAGGCTACGGACGTGCAGAGAAGAAACAGGTTATTATGATGGTTACATCTATTCTTAAGCTTGCAAAGCCACCTAAGCCTGACGATACGGCAGACGCTCTGGCAATTGCAATCTGCCACGGACACGCAGGCAGCAGCCCCCTTGGAAAATATTATAAAATGTGAGGACATTATGTATATAGCAGATAATTGGAAGGACTACGAGCTTTTAGATACATCAGACGGAGAAAGGCTTGAAAGATGGGGTAAGCATATTCTTATTCGCCCCGACCCTCAGGTAATCTGGAAGGGGAAAAGAGCTAACAAGCTTTGGAGCAAGGCAAACGGTATTTACCGACGCTCAAGCTCAGGCGGTGGCGCTTGGGTTAAAAACGATGTGCCTGAAAAGTGGACAATAAATTACGGGGAGCTTACATTTATGCTTAAGCCTATGGGCTTTAAGCATACAGGACTTTTTCCTGAGCAGGCTGCAAACTGGGACTGGTTTTCCAAGCTGATTAAGGACAGAGTAGCAAGTGGAAAAAGCGTTAAGGTGCTTAACCTTTTTGCTTACACAGGTGGAGCTACCGCAGCTGCAGCTAAGGCGGGAGCATCGGTTGTACACGTTGACGCATCAAAGGGCATGGTTGCCTGCGCCAAGGAAAATCTTACCTTAAGCGGTCTTGGTGATGCGCCTGTAAGATATATTGTTGATGACTGCCGTAAGTTTGTTGAGCGTGAAATACGCAGAGGCAACAAATATGACGGAATTATAATGGACCCTCCCTCCTACGGCAGAGGACCCGGTGGCGAGGTATGGAAGCTTGAGGACAGCGTTTGTGACTTTGTTTCACTTTGTGAAAAGGTGCTCTCCGATGACCCACTGTTTATGCTTATAAATTCCTACACCACAGGCTTAAGCCCTCTTACTATGGGTTATGTTCTTGATGTTGAGGTGGTAAGTAAGCACGGTGGCGCATCTGCCACAGGTGAGCTTGCATTACCCGTAACCGAAACAGGAGGATATCTCCCCTGTGGAGCCAGCGCCCGTTGGGTAGCAGATAAAGATTTGCTTTGATTTAAGAAAGGTTTAAAATGGAGCCATTAATTAAACTTGAAAATGTTTCGTATACCTATCCCGGAGATGATGCAGAGCCCGGTATGTATGCGGTGAATAATCTTTCTCTTGAAATAAACGAGGGCGAGTTTGTAGCTATACTCGGTCATAACGGCTCGGGTAAATCTACTACAGCCAAGCTTATGAATATGATTCTTTCCCCCAACTCAGGTAAGATTTATGTTGAGGGAAAATGTATAACGGGTGAGGAAATGACCGACGAGGACGTATTTGAGGTGCGTAAAAAAATCGGTATGGTATTCCAGAATCCCGACAACCAGATAGTAGCCACCATAGTGGAGGAGGACGTTGCCTTCGGCCCCGAAAATCTTGGTGTACCCTCTGATGAAATACGCAGAAGAGTAAATGAGGCGCTTGATATAGTAAATATGAGAGAGTATGCCCGTCACGCACCCCATAAGCTTTCGGGAGGACAAAAGCAGAGAGTAGCCATTGCAGGTGTAATCGCTATGCGTCCTAAATGTATTATCTTTGATGAATCCACCGCTATGCTTGACCCTATGGGACGCAAGGAGGTTATGAACACCATTCTCCGTCTTAATAAGGAGGGAATAACGGTTATTCTCATTACCCATTATATGAATGAGGCTGCCTTGGCTGATAGAGTTATAGTAATGAGAAAGGGCGAAATATATATTGAGGGTGAGCCGAAAAATGTATTTTGCCAGATAGAAAAGCTGTGGAAGGCAGGACTTGAGGTGCCTCAGTCTGTTGAGCTGATTTACAAGCTTAATAAGGAGCTAAATCTGGAAATCCCCTTGGGAGTGTACGATTTTGATACCTGCGCACAGCTCATTAAGGAAAAATTAATTAGTTTAGGTGGAGAAAATGTCGGTAATTGAATTAAAAAACGTCAGATATGTTTACGGCAAAAAAACTCCGTATGAAAAATGCGCCCTTGACAATGTTAGCCTTCAGATAAAGGAAAATACCGTAACAGGACTTATCGGACACACAGGGTCGGGCAAATCCACCCTTGTGCAAATGTTTAACGGCCTTCTTAAGCCTGATAGCGGAGAGGTCCTTGTTGACGGCGTGAATATATGGGATAAGCCCAAGGAAATGAGCAAAATAAGATACAAGGTCGGTATGGTAATGCAGTACCCCGAATATCAGCTTTTTGCCGATACCGTATGGGAGGATATCGCCTATGGACCCAAGAATATGGGTATTACGGGTGATGAGCTTAAGGAAAGAGTTGAGAAAAGCGCTCAGTTCTGTGGCTTAAGCGCAGATATCCTTGCAAAATCCCCCTTTGATTTGTCAGGTGGACAGAAAAGACGTGTTGCCTTGGCAGGAGTTATGGCTATGGAGCCTAAGGTGCTTGTTCTTGATGAGCCTGCTGCAGGACTTGACCCGAGAGGCAGAAGTGAAATCCTCGGTGGTATCTGCAGATATCAGCAGGAAAGTGGCACAACTGTTGTAATTGTCAGTCACAGCATGGAGGATATGGCAAAATACTGTAATGATATTTTTGTTATGTCCCATTCCAAGCTTATTCTTCACGGTGATTGCAAGGAGGTCTTTTCACAGAGTGAGCTTTTGCACTCTGCAGGACTTGATGTGCCTGAAATCTCAGGACTTATTTCTGCACTTCGTAAAAAGGGTGTGGAGATTTCCAAATATATTTACACCGTTGACGGTGCAGTTAATGAAATCTGTAAATATGTAAGGGGGGACAGAGATGGCATTTGATGTTACCCTCGGACAGTATTACGGCACAGGCTCAGTAATACACAAGCTTGACCCAAGGAGCAAGCTGCTCTTTGTACTATTCTTCATAGTTTCCATTTTTGTGGCTAAGGATGTATATGCCTTTGCGCTACTTTTCGGCATTGCCATTCTTTCCATAATTGTGAGCAAAGTCCCTGTACGTGTAGTGCTTAAGGGCTTTAAGCCCCTTATTTTCATTATCCTTTTCACCTCAGTTCTCAACATCTTTCTGACAAGAGGAGAGGAGCTTCTTTTCACTAAGGAGATTATCCCCGGCTTCTGGACAGTAAACCTTTATAAAGAGGGTATTATTAACGCAGCCCTTCTTACTCTCCGTATTATCACTCTGCTTATGGGAACAAGCGTGTACTTTTCCTATGCAACAACACCTATTGAGCTGACAGACGGAATTGAGCGTGGACTTGGCTTCCTTAAAAAGATAAAGGTGCCTATTCACGAGTTTGCTATGATGATGACAATCGCCCTTCGATTTATTCCTACTCTTGTTGATGAAACTGCAAAGATTATGAACGCTCAGAAGGCAAGAGGCGCAGATTTTTCAAGCGGTGGACTTATAAAGCGTGCAAAGGCGCTTATTCCTATTATAATTCCTCTTTTTGTTTCTTCGTTCAGAAGAGCAGAGGAGCTTGCTACTGCTATGGAATGCAGATGCTACCACGGTGGCAACGGCAGAACAAGAATGAACGTACTTAAGATGAAAATCAAGGACTACGTGTTTATAATTCTCAGTATGGCTATGTTTGCAGGTGTTATCCTTGTTAACATTTACGCAAATGGCTATAAGCTGGTATAAGGTGACAGCATGAAGATATTACTTACCGTTTCATACGTGGGCACAGATTACTGTGGCTATCAGCTTCAGCCAAACAAGCCAACTGTTGCAGGTGAGCTTAACAGAGCAGTTGCCGAATCATTCGGCTTTGAATGTAATGTAACTGGCTGCAGCCGTACGGACAGCGGTGTTCATGCCCTTGGCTACCGAGCTATGATAGAGCCCTGCGACAAGAATAAT
>JAFTHF010000217.1 GCA_017457545.1 Clostridia bacterium | reverse complement strand
AGATGGATAAGATCGGATCATTTGTAAACGAGCAGTTAAAGACAGAAGTTCCTGAATTTTCAATTGGTGATACTGTTAAGGTTCACAATTTGATTAAGGAAGGCACAAGAGAAAGAATTCAGATTTTCGAGGGAACAGTTATCGCTAGACATGGTGGCGGCATTTCCGCTACATTCACTGTAAGACGTGTTGCTTACGGTTGCGGCGTAGAGAAGACATTCCCCCTTCACTCTCCCAACGTTGCTAAGGTTGAGGTTGTTAGAGTTGGTAAGGTTAGCAGAGCTAAGCTCTACTATCTCCGTGATAGAGTAGGTAAGGCTTCTAAGGTTAAGGAACTTATCTGAGTATCTATTTAACAAAGAAAACATCTCCACATTGTTGTGGAGATTTTCTTTTTTAATGAAGTCTTTTGTGTTTTATTTTTCTTGTTGCCTTTTTCTTAGTTAAAAGTCCGGCTAATATAGATACACCTATAATTCCCAACTTTATTATAATAGAATTTCTGTTGTTTAAAAATAAAGAAATAGAGTATGTTATAAAAAAGAGAATCAACGAATAAATAAGGCTGCAAAGTAGTGTTTTTTCTTTAACCCTTTTGGTAACGATGAAAGAGCAAATAAATGATGAAATATATAAGGATATTACACTTGCAATACTAACCCTTGATGTTGGATCATCAGTGTTAAAAAATATAAGTCCAGTAATTAGGGATACAACAAGACAGGTAAGAAAAAATACCGGAATAAATACCAAGCATTGCTTAATCATATAAGAAAACGGTACGTCAGCATCTCTTTGCTGTCTTATTTTATTTTTAGTAAACATAAAAAACCTCGCAAAATACTTTTTTATAAAGTATATTTGCGAGGTTTAATTTATATGAAGATTATTTTTCTTCGCTTGATGTTTCTTCAGGATTCTTATCTTCAACGATTTCTGCTTGTTCAAGCTTAGCTGCACCCTTTTCTGTCTTAGCATCAGGTGTAACCTCGCCTCTCTTCCTAGCAGCGCTTACGTCAACAGAACGAACAGCAGACTTCAAAAATCTGATTCTTGTACCAGCCTTGCTTGTTTCGATAACGATTGTCTCTTCCTTAATACTTACGATTTCGCCAACGACACCGCCGATAGTTGTGATTTCGTCACCAACCTCAAGTCCGTCTCTCATTTTTGTAGCTTCACGTTCCTGCTTCTTCTGTGATCTATACATGAAGTAGAATACTACAACGATAAGAACAATCATTATAATAGAAACCCAACCGGAACCACCGCCGTTTGTAGCCTGTTCACCTTCAAAAAGTGGTAAAATTCTATTAAGCATTTTTTGACCTCCATAATTAATTATCTATGACATTATAACCTATTTATAATTATTTGGCAAGGGTTTGACTAAAATTTAACAAAAATTTTATTATTTTATATCTTGATGTATTTTCTTTCTGTAAAAAATATGATAAAATATGCGTATGAAATATATTATAGACAGTAAATCAGAAAAGCTTAGTATCAAATCATTTCTAACGGACAAATTAAATTTATCATCAAGACTTATAAAGCATCTAAAAAAATATTATGACGGGATATTATTAAATGGAGTTCATGCAAATGTGAATACAATACTTGCGAAAAATGATGTTTTGGAGCTTGATTTTTCGGATAGATATGATGATGTTAATGAATATCTTGTAAAGACAGATATTCCACTTGACATAGTTTATGAAGACGAAAATATTACAGTAATCAATAAACCTGCGGGTATGCCAACACACCAGTCGCTAAATCATTATGAGGATACACTTGCAAACGCATTGGCATTCAGATATCGGGATCGTCCCTATGTTTTCAGAGCAGTTAACCGTCTTGATAAGGATACAAGTGGAATTGTTCTTACGGCGAATAATAAATTATATGCAGAGCTTCTTGCCTCAAAGCTTCAGCAAAGTAAGTTTAAAAAGGAGTATATTGCCATAGTAGAAGGAGAGCTTACAGGTAAGGGTGTAATAAATGCTACCATAGCAAGACAGGCTGAAAGTATTATTATAAGAGAAATACGAGATGATGGGGAAGTAGCTATCACAGAATATGAGGTTGTATGCTCAAGCAAAGAAATGAGTGTTATAAAAGCTTACCCTCTAACAGGAAGAACTCATCAGATTCGTGTGCATATGAGCCATATCGGGCATCCTATCTTAGGTGATAGTATGTACGGTGAGAAATCCGACCTTATTAATCGCCATGCATTACATGCTTATAAGTTGAAAATAGACGGAATCGGTGAGTTTATAGGAGAAATTCCAGAGGATATGAAAACAATAATCAGGAGTTATTTTAATGAATGCATTTTATAAGAAAATAAGGCATTTTGTACCCTTATATGCATTGATAATTTTTGCAGTTACCTTAATTAGTGCAATAGTTTTGCTAATTGAAAAAGTGTCATCACCCTTTGCAGATTTTATAAACACATATCCAAGTGCGTTAGGTAGAACAGTAATGGGCTGGGTAGTAGGCTTTTTACCGTTATCCCTTGCGGAGCTTTTAATTTTAAGCTGTCCTGTATGGGTAGCAGCATTAATATTTTTTGGTGTTAAAATGGCAAAAAAAGGAGCAGAAAGCACCGGAAAATTCATTTCATTTATTGCTGCAGCTCTTTGTTTTATTTTTATCACCTTTGTATGGACATATTCAAGTGGATATTATACTACTACAATTGATAAAAAGCTTGGCTTTGAAGGGGAAACTGTAGAAAAAGAGGATCTGTACGAAACATCCTTGTGGCTGGTTGAAAACTTAAATAAGCTTTCAACAGATATAATTTACGATGAATCAAACGCATCAAAAATGCCGTATTCATACGATAAATTGAGTAAAGAAATTTATCATGGATATGAAAAGTTTACAAATGAGTACAAGGTTTTACACAATTTCCCATCAAGATTAAAGCCTATAATGCTTAGCGAGCCAATGACGTATACACATCTTTCGGGAATTTATTCATTTATGACCGGTGAAGCAAATGTAAATGTTAATTATCCTGATTTTATAGTTGCGTCATCAGCAGCTCACGAGTTTGCACATCAAAGAGGTGTAGCAAGGGAGGAAGAAGCAAATTTTGTCGCATTTATGGTTTGTATTTCTTCGAACGATACATTCCTT
>JAFTHF010000216.1 GCA_017457545.1 Clostridia bacterium | reverse complement strand
CAGCTTGGAGCTGTGTATACGGGCGCTTTTGCCATGCTTGGTCACGCCTACCCCGTCTTCTATAAATTCAAGGGTGGCAAGGGCTTTCTTGTTTCCTTGTCTACTATGTGGGTTGTGGATTGGCGTGCAGGCCTTATTGCAACAGTACTTATGGTTATTTTACTTTTGACTACAAAGTATATGTCACTTTCCACAGTTGTTGCTATGCTCACATGCCCTCTTACCCTTTGGCTTTTTGATAGCTCACTTACTGTAATTTTAATTTGCACAGGCATAGTTTTATTTATGGCAATCCGTCATTACCAGAACTTTATAAGACTGTTTAAGGGTACCGAAAACAGGTTTTATCTTTTCGGCAAAAAGAATAAAGCTGTAAAAGAGCCTGTAATCGAAGCAGAGAAAGAGCCTTCCGAGGTAAAATAAATTAACTGCCACCCTGGTGGCAGTTTTTTATTGTAAATTACATTGATTTGTGCTAAACTAAATAAAAAAGAATTAAGGAGAGTATTATGGGATACTTAAAAAATAAAACAGCTATAATTACTGGTGCAGGCTATGCTGTATTGTCAGACGGCAGATGCGGCTCTATCGGATACGGAATTGCAACTGCATATGCAAAGGAGGGCGCCAACCTTGTTATTACCGGCAGAAATGTAGCCAAGCTTGAAAAGGCAAAGGAGGAGCTGGAGCGCCTTTACGGAATAAAGGTTCTTGCTATCTCTGCCGATATTTCCGCAGGTAGCGATAATGAAGCAATCGCAAAGAGCGTGGTTGACGCAGCAATTAATGAATTCGGCAGAATAGATGTGCTTATTAATAATGCACAGGCATCTGCGTCAGGTGTTACAATTCAGGACCACACAACTGAGCAGTTTGACCTTGCCATGTATTCGGGCCTTTACGCTACATTCTATTATATGAAGGCCTGCTATCCTTATCTTAAGGAAACAAAGGGTACAATTATAAACTTTGCATCAGGCGCAGGACTTTTCGGCAACTACGGTCAATGCTCCTATGCTGCAGCCAAGGAGGGAATCCGTGGCCTTTCAAGAGTAGCTGCAACCGAATGGGCAAAGGATGGCATCAATACAAATGTAATTTGTCCTCTTGCCTGGACCTCTCAGCTTGAAAACTTTGAAAAAGCTTACCCCGAGGCATTTAAGGCTAATGTTAAAATGCCACCTGCAGGTCACTATGCAGACCCCGAAACAGAAATAGGCAGAGCCTGTGTAGGCCTTGCATCTCCTGACTTTAAATATATGAACGGAGAAACATTAACTCTTGAGGGTGGAATGGGCTTGAGACCTTAAAATCAATAAAAAAGGCGCAAAAATGCGCCTTTTTCTAATTTATTAACATATTAACAAATGAACATTTATACATATAAGGTAAAGAAAAGCGTCAAATATTGACAAAGCGCACCATTGATGCTATAATTTTTATATAAAGACTTTTATATAAATGTCTGTTTGGAGGAATTGATTTGAAAGATTTTTATTTGAAGCCGAAGTTGTTTTCGGTAATGAAGACCTATAATAAGTCTCAGTTTGTAAAGGACCTTATTGCAGGCGTTATTGTAGCTATTATTGCTTTACCCTTGTCAATTGCCCTTGCCATTGCATCGGGTGTTGACCCTGCCTGTGGTGTATATACAGCTATTGCAGCTGGATTTGTTATTTCATTCCTCGGTGGCAGCCGTGTGCAGATTGCAGGACCCACCGCAGCCTTTGCAACTATAGTTGCTGGAATTGTGGCAACTCAAGGTATGGGTGGACTTATTCTTGCTACCATTCTTGCAGGTATTATGCTTATTCTTATGGGCGTATTCAAGCTTGGATCACTTATCAAGTTTATCCCCTCTACTATTACAGTAGGCTTTACTGCAGGTATTGCGGTAACTATTTTCTTAGGTCAGATTAAGGATTTCCTTGGTATTACCTATGCTGACGGAGTTAAGCCCGTGGAAACTCTTGAAAAGATGAAGGCGAACTTTGAGGCTATCTCCACAGTAACCTGGCAGTCACTTCTTGTTGGTGTAATCTGTCTTGCTATCCTAATTATCTATCCTAAGTTTGAAAAGCGTGTCCCCCCATCTCTTATTGCAACCGTAGTCGGCGCCCTTCTTGTTAATCTTATCCCCGCATTAAACGACGGTGTTTACACAATCGGTGAGCTTTATACTATCCCCTCAGGCTTGCCCAAGATTGATTTCAGCGGCATTGATTTCAGCCTTAAGGGAATTTTTGCCGCATTGCCAAACGCATTTACCATCGCTATTTTGGCAGCTATCGAGTCCTTGCTTTCCTGTGTTGTGGCTGACAGTATGGTAAGCTCCAAGCATAACTCCAACACCGAGCTTGTGGCACAGGGTGTTGGCAACATCGCATCTGTAATGTTTGGAGGTATTCCTGCAACAGGTGCAATTGCAAGAACAGCGGCAAACGTTAAAAACGGAGGCAGAACACCTATTGCAGGTATGGTACATGCAGTAGTTCTTCTTATGGTGCTTTTGTTCTTTATGCCTTACGCAGGACTTATTCCTATGCCTACGATTGCAGCTATTCTCTTTATGGTAGCATACAATATGAGCGAGTGGAAAAAGTTTGTAAGAATTACAAAGACCGCACCTAAATCCGATATTATGGTAATGGTAATAACATTCTTGCTTACAGTAATCTTTGACCTTGTAATCGCTATTGAATTCGGTATGATTCTTGCGCTTCTTATGTTTATGAAGAATGCAAGCGACAGGGCAGAGGTAAAGAGCTGGAGCTACGAAAGTGAAAGAGACGGCGCACCCTTAAGGGCTGTCCCCGAAAATGTAAGAGTATATGAAATAAGTGGACCTATGTTCTTTGGCGCAGCAGATAAAATACTTGATATTGAGCTTAATGAAACTACAAAATGCCTGGTATTGAGAATGCAAAGCGTACCTACAGTTGATGCAACCGCAATGAGCTTCCTTGATAATCTTTATGTAAAATGCAAGGAAAAGAGTGTAACACTTATTCTTTCCCATGTAAATCCTCAGCCCCTTGAGGTAATGAAGAAATCCGGATTCTATGATTCAGTAGGCGAAGGCAACTTCTGCGCCCATATTGAGGAGGCCCTCAGCTTAGCATCTGAAATATAAAGTAAGGTAGATATAGACATAATGAATATTAAAGCTATTGTTGTTGATTTAGACCGAACACTTTTACATACAGATAAAACAATATCCCCATATACATTAAAAGCTTTAAGCGAATGTAAGAAAAATGGAATCAAAATCATGGTTGCAACTGCAAGACCGTGGCGCAACACTGTAAATTATTGCAAAATGCTTGATTCCGATGGGGCGGCTGTTTCTAATGGAGCAAGGGTAATTTGTGACGGTAAGTGTGCTGAATACGGAATTTCTCAAAAAAGCGCCGAAAGGCTATTAACTGCTTTAGGCTCATATGATGATTTTCGCATAACTCTTGAAACAGGAGACGTGGCATATTCCAATAAGCCCATTGAGGATTACGAAACTGTTGTATGTAATGATTTGTCAAGCATTGTTAAGGCTGAAGGAGCATTAAAAATTCTTGTGGGAATTGACAGAGAGGATACCGTGGAGCTTGTTATAAAGGAGTTGACAGATGATCTTTATTATACCATTGCGAATAACCGTATAATACAGATTATGGACAAGAATGCAACAAAGTGGAACGGTATTAAATCAATGCTTGAGATATGCGGTATTTCACCGAAGGAGGTCGCGTATTTCGGAGACGATTACGACGACATTGAACCAATTGAAAAATGCGGAATAGGCGTCTCCGTTTCCAACGGAATAAAAGAGGCGAGGGATATAGCTGATTATGTCACAGATAGCAACGACAATGACGGTGTTGCCAAATATATTGAGCATTTTATATTGAAAAAATAATAACAACCCCGACAGAAAAATCTCTGTCGGGGTTGTTGTGTTATATTTGAAATCGTGATAAAATATTTACAAAAAATGAAACCTTTTTAAGATTTGCTGCACTTGATTAGTGAAAGGAGGCTGAGACGGCTATGAGTGAAACGGATAAAGCATACAAAAAAGAGCTTATAAGGGATTATACCGATAATTATCTCGGAAAAATATTCTACTATTGTCTTAAAAAGACAGGAGATAGCTATGAGGCTGAGGATCTTGCATCTGATATAACCTTGAATGCTTTAAAATCCTTGGAAAACGGAAGTGTTCCAAGTAACTTTTCATCTTGGATATGGAAGATCGTGCGCAACAGATATGCTAACTGGGCGAACAAAAAGCACATAAAAAATGAGTCGGTATCCGGAGCCGATGTTAATGATTATGAAATCGCCGATGACAGTGAATCATCTCTTGATGCGTGGATAAAAAGCGAGGATTTGGTTATGCTTCGCCGTGAGCTTGCTTTTATATCTTCGGACTATAGAAATATAATAGTTGCGTTCTATATCGAGGATAGAAAAATAAAGGATATAGCAAACAGTCTTAAGCTTCCCGAAAACACAGTAAAAACAAAGCTACTACGTGGCAGACAAATTTTGAAGGAAGGTATGAATATGGCAAGAGAATTTGGAATAAGAAGCTATAAGCCCGAAAATGTGATGTTTGTGAATTGGTGCAGCAAATTCGGTGAAAAGGGACAGCCCTGGAGCATTCTTGAGCATCCTATGTACAAAAACATTTTTTTAGAATCATACGGAGAAGCAAAAAGTGCAGAGGAGCTTTCCTTGGAGCTTGGTATCGCTCTCCCTTATATGGAAAGTGAGCTTGAATTTCTTACAAAGGAAACATTTCTCATTAAGGAGAAAAACAAGTATATCACCTCATTCCCTATTTTGAGCAAGGAAGCGCAAATGCAGACTGAGGAGCTTTATAATGAAGGTGCAAAAAAGGTGTATTCTATTGTAACAAAGCTTTTTGATATGATTGACAAGAAGTGCAGGGAAGCAAATTATGATTATTTTGGAAAATATCAAAGCTTTGAAGAGGCAAAGTGGACACTTTTAATGATGACATTTGACCGGTTGCTAATAGGTACGTTCACTGCTGAAAAGCATGAATATCCATCACGCCCCGATAATGGAAGGTGGGAAATAATCGGATATCAGGATTATGAGCACATAGAACCGCATTTTGTGGGCCTTCACGGAAATAATATGGGATTCAGCTCTTACCGTTTTAACTATAACAATATTTCATCAAAGACTAACGGTTGCTTGACCAAGGATAAAATCAAGACGCTTTTAAGTCTTGTTAACAGTGAAGAAAATTATGACTCTGAAACCTGTGAAATGCTTGTTACTGACGGTTATGTGCGTTATGAAAACGGAAAATATATTCCGGAGGTAGTAGTGCTTGAGAAGGACTATGAAAGCAAGATAGCAGGTCTTTTTAACGGTGAGGAGAAAAAGGAAATCGAAAAAATGATATCTGAGGCTAAGGCTATACTTTCTGATGTCAGCAAAAAGGCGAGAAAAGCTTATCTTGGCGACCTTCCCACATACTATAAAAACATTGAAAGATTAGTTAATTTTGTTGCATTGAACGGTGGAGTAGACAGAGACAGAATATTTACTCTTGCAATAGAAGGTGGCTATCTTAAATATAATGATAGCATGGTAAAAGCTCTTGGCGCAGTTGTAATTAAATAAATAAAAAGAAGGCTTCATAGCCTTCTTTTTAAATTTCTTAAAAAATTTTTATTTATGTTGAATTTTCAACATACTCTTGTGTTGAACTATGGTAAAATACGTATGAAAAGAGAAAAACTACTTAAACTAATCTAAAAAAGGTAGGGATAAAAATGAAATTTGCTTTTTTTGATGCCAAAAGCTACGATAAGCCAGCGTTTGATAAATACGGAAATGAAAAGGGAATAAAATTTAAATATTTTGAAACAAAGCTTAATGAGGATACAGCCTCTCTGGCTAAGGGCTATGACGGAGTTTGTGCCTTTGTAAACGATGATTTAAGCGCACCTGTAATTGACAAACTTTATGAGCTTGGAATTAAGATTATTGCAATGCGCTGTGCAGGCTATAATAACGTTGATATCAAACACGCCCTTGGCAAAATTCACGTTGTACACGTGCCCTCCTACTCACCCTATGCAGTAGCAGAGCATACAATGGCGCTTCTGCTTACATCAGTAAGACGAATCCATAAGGCGTATATACGTACAAAGGATTTTAATTTCAGCTTAAACGGACTTACAGGCTTTGACCTTTACGGAAAAACAGTAGGCATTATCGGTACAGGTAAAATCGGTAGAATATTTATTGATATATGCCGTGGCTTTGGAATGAAGGTAATAGCCTATGATAAGTTTCCCACTAAGGATTCGGGCATTGAATACGTGGAGCTTGATGAAATCTTTAACCGCAGCGATATAATTTCCCTCCATTGCCCATTAACAGAGGAAACCTATCATATAATTAACAAAGAAAACATAGAGAAGATGAAGCGTGGAGTAATAATACTTAATACATCACGTGGAGCGCTTATAGATGCAGAGGCTCTTCTTGAGGGAATAAAGGGAAGAAAGCTTGGTGGAGCCTGCCTTGATGTATACGAGGAGGAATCGGATTTGTTCTTCGAGGACTTTTCGGGACATATAGTAGATGACGATACCTTGGCACGACTTATCTCAATGCCTAATGTAATAGTAACATCTCATCAGGCGTATCTTACAGAGGAGGCACTTAATAATATTGCTTCAACAACCGTTGAAAATATTCTGATGCTGAAAAACGGAGAAGCTTGCCAAAACGAGCTTTGCTATAAGTACGGAAGCGTTGTAAATTGCAAGGACGGAAAGTGCTTTTAATATTGAAATCGAATAATTTAAGTGATATAATAGAGTAAAGAAGTATCAAGGAGAAAAAGAAAATGATAATTT
>JAFTHF010000215.1 GCA_017457545.1 Clostridia bacterium | reverse complement strand
CGGTATACCCTTTGAGGTGCAGATAAGAACTCGAGAGATGCACCATGTGGCTGAGTACGGTATCGCTGCCCACTGGAAGTAGAAGAGTGGCGAAAAATCGTCGGCTGATATTGATAAGAAGCTGGACTGGATTTCCAAGCTTATAGATACAGAAAATGAGGCAAGCGACCCTGATGAGTTCTT
Organism: Clostridia bacterium; assembly: GCA_017457545.1. Next base: position 3,954 of record JAFTHF010000215.1, on the reverse strand, counting down.
GCACGCATTCAAGATAGATCTTTTCCATGATGAAACCTTTGTGTTTACACCCAAGGGTGACGTTGTGGCATTGCCTCAGGGCGCGACACTTATAGATTTTGCATATTCAATTCATACAGGTGTAGGAAACAAGATGGTTGGCGCCAAGATAAACGGCAGAATTGCGCCTATTGACTCTGCACCTAAGAACGGTGATATTGTAGAGGTTATTACCTCAAATTCCTCTAAGGGACCAAGTCGTGACTGGCTCAATATTGTAAAGACCAGTGAAGCGAGAAACAAAATCAAGCAGTGGTTCAAGAAGGAAAAGAGACAGGAAAATATTGTAGTCGGTAAGGCAGAGATTGATAAGATTTTTGCCCGTCGCAGAATGAGCTGCACAGAAGCTGAAAGAGACGAGATTGTAGGTGCAGTGGCAAAGCGCATCGGTATGATGGACGCAGGCGACCTTTATAACGGTCTTGGCTACGGCGGTATTTCTCTTACCAAGGTAGAGCTTAAGCTTGTTGATGAGTACGAAAGAAACTACAAGAAGGGGCCTGTAAAGGAGATAACAGTAATTGAGCCCACACCTCATAATCCTAACAGAAAACGTAAATCCACAGGTGGAGTTATCGTTGACGGAGAGGACGGCTGCGCTGTTAAGTTTGCCAAGTGCTGTAATCCCTTACCCGGTGAGGATATTATAGGCTTTATTACAAAAGGCTACGGTATATCTATTCACAAGGCAGATTGCCCAAATATCAGTAATGCATATGCTAATGAGGAGAACGTAAATCGCTTTGTTAAGGCAGAGTGGGATATGCCCTCATCAGGCTCATATCAGGCTGCATATGAGGCAGATATTCAGATACTTGTTACTAACCGTATTTCAATTCTTGCAGATATATCCGTTGCCCTTGCGGATATGAAAGTAGATATTGTATCTATCAGCTCAAGAAATATGGATAGCACAACTCTTATCAGTATGACAATATCCTGTAAGGATATAAATCACTTTAATTCTATTCTTTCACGCTTGAGAAACATTAAGGATGTTATCAGAGCCACAAGAGTAATCGGTACATCTGTATGATAGCGGTTCTTCAGCGTGTAACAAAGGCAAGCGTTACAATAGATAACGCGATAAAGGGTAAAATAGATAACGGACTTCTTATTTTGCTTGGCGTTAAGGAGGGAGATACCGAAAGGGACGTAACCCTTCTTGCAGATAAAATAAGCAAATTAAGAATTTTCTCCGATGAAAACGGTAAAATGAACTTAAGTGTCAAGGATACAAACGGCAGTGTGCTTGTAATATCTAATTTTACACTTATGGCAAATTATAAAAAGGGTAACAGACCGGATTATATGAGTGGCGCTAAGCCTGATGAGGCAAACAGACTGTATACCTATTTCTGCGACTACATTTCAACTCTTGTTCCAACAGAAAGAGGAGAGTTTGGTGCAGATATGAAGGTAGAGCTGCTTAATGACGGCCCTGTTACAATAGTAATGGATAGCGAAGTTTTAAGATGAAGCTGAATTTAAACGGAAATATAAACAGAATATATGTTCAGTCCCTGTGTCTTATGTTTTATCACGGAGCTAAGTTCCCTGTAAATGAGGAGCTTTGCGACGGTCTTGAGCTTACTCTTGATGTTAACGAGAGTGCAGAGGGCATTTATTGTCATGCACTTATGCGAGAGGGCGAAAGAGTGGAGGAGGCTGAGGATTTTTGTCAGTTTTCCGACACAGAAAGCAAGGACAGAACAAATAAAATCGTCATAGGCAGAGCTGTATTTAAGGCAGGAAGGCGCTTAAGTGGCAGAGATGCGGATTGGGGTATTCTTACAGGCATTCGTCCATCAAAGGTGGCGGCCGAAATAATAGCTGCTTCATCATATGATGAGGCATTGTCTACACTTATGGATAAGTACCTTTTAAGTGAAGAAAAGGCGCAGCTTTGCTGTACTGTTGCCAAGCACGAAACAGATATTCTTAACATGACAGATGATACTAAGTGCAGCATTTATATTTCCATTCCGTTTTGTCCATCAAGATGTACCTACTGTTCGTTTATTTCCTATGCGGGTAAAAAGCTTTTTTCACTAATTCCCGATTATCTTGACAAGCTTTGTCTAGATATAAAAAGGACCGCAGAAATCATTAAGGAAAATAACCTTACTGTAAGCTCAGTATACATTGGTGGAGGCACACCCACTATCTTAGATAGTGAGCAGCTTGAAAGATTGCTTCTTACTGTATATAAATCATTAGATGTAGATTCACTTTGTGAATATACCTTAGAGGGTGGCAGGCCTGACACAATTACAGAAAAAAAGCTTGAAATTGCCAAAAAATACGGTGTTACACGTATAAGTGTAAACCCTCAGACCCTAAACGATAAGGTCCTTGAAAAAATCGGCAGAAAGCATACTGTTGAGGACTTTCTGAAGGCATACGAAAAGGTTAAGGAAAGTGGCATAAAGCATATTAATACAGACCTTATAGCGGGTCTTGATACGGATACCTTTGAAAGCTTTAAAGGTACAGTTGATAAGATAATTTCCCTTTCACCCGACAATGTAACAGTACATAGCTTTTGCGTTAAAAATGCAGCTCAGATTCGCGCAGATAACAAGGATATCTACACGGATACAGATGATACTGCAACAAAAAGCGTTAACTATTCTGTAAAGGCGCTTATGGAAAACGGATATATTCCGTACTATATGTACAGACAGAAGAATACCGTCAATAATCTTGAAAATGTGGGATATGCCAAGAGTGGCGCAATGGGACTTTATAATGTGTTTATGATGTCTGATGCCCATACGGTATTCGGCATTGGTGCAGGTGCAACCACCAAGCTGGTAAAAAATGATAAGGGAGAAAGAGAGATTTTAAGAATATTTTCTCCTAAATATCCATACGAATATTTGCAGGACACAAAAGAAATTAAGGATAGTGTAAGGAATTTTTTTGAGAGGAGCTAAAAATGAAAAGAATTAATGTTTCATTCTCATCTGAAAAAGACAAAAAGGATTTTGTGTTGCAATGCGAGGAAGACTTTGTAATGAGATTGCTTTCTATTTCCGATAAGGTAATAAAAAGCAGAGCAAGAATTATCTTGCTTACAGGCCCCACCTGCTCTGGTAAAACCACAATGGCAAATAAGATTATCCATGATTTTACCGAAATAGGCAAGGAGGTAAATATTATCTCCATTGACGATTTCTTTATGGAAAGAAACGATTCAAGAAAGGTAGAGCTTGATAAAAAAATTGACTACGATTCTATAGATGCCCTTGACTTTCAGCTTCTTTCTAATTGTATTGAGGATTTAAAGAACGGAAAAGACTTTAAAACACCGATTTACGATTTTGTAAGTCAGAAAAGAAAAGGCTACAAGGAATATGTAATTAAGAATAACAGCGTATTTATAATTGAGGGAATACAGGCTGTTTACAAGGAAATTACTCCTCTTTTTGAGGGTGAGGATTTTGTTGGCATCTTTGCTAATGTAGACGAAGACGCTGAGGTAAACGGGGTATATTTCAACCGTGATGATATACGCTTATCTCGTAGAATTGTAAGAGACAGAAAATTCCGCGGTGCAACTGCAGACTTTTCACTTTATCTTTGGGAAACTGTAAGAGAGAATGAGGATAAAAATATTTATCCCAACAAAAATATTTGTAAGCTTCAGCTTGATTCTTTCCTCGGCTACGAATTATTTGTACTTAAAAAATATATAATAGAAGTACTGAAGGATGTTGAGCCGGGCAGTAAATATTACGAAAAGGCTATGGAGCTTGAAAACAAGTTCAAAGCCCTTTGTGATATAAGCTTTGATTATGTACCGGAGGGCTCACTCTATACAGAATTTTTAGGTAAAAAATAAGAGGAAATTCAGTTGAACACAACCGATACCAAAAAAAGAAGTGCAAAAAATCTGTTTTTTTAAGGTGT
>JAFTHF010000214.1 GCA_017457545.1 Clostridia bacterium | reverse complement strand
ACCTTCCCGCCCTACTGTGATATCGCCCTGATTACTCTTTCCTCAGGCGATGAGTATTCCCTTGATAAGGAGGCTATGGGACTTCTTTCAAGGCTTAAGAAGGATTTTACAGAGGCAGGCGCCCCTGTTATTGCATACGGTCCCTTTGAGGCTCCTGTATATAGGACTCAGGGCAGATACCGTAAGAGAATAATTATAAAATGCAGGCTGGATTCAAGGGTAAGAAATATCCTTGGTAAAGCATACAGCGATTTTTCAAGGGACAGCGCAAAGGTGCGTATTTCCTTTGATTTTAACCCGTCAAGCCTGTAGAAAGGATAAATTATGGGAGTTATTAAAATAGTTACAAAGGCAGAGCATGAGGATTTTCTAAGAAAGAAAAGCCGTGAGGTTACAGAGATTACTCCAAGAATAATTACTCTCCTTGATGATATGATTGAAACAATGAGGGCAGCTAACGGCTGTGGACTTGCCGCAGTACAGGTTGGTGTTCTTCGCAGAATAGTTGTTATTGAAACACCCGAGGGACTTTTTGAGCTTATTAACCCTGTTATTATCAAGAAGTCCGGCTGTCAGGAAAGCGCAGAGGGCTGCCTTTCCGTGCCCGGTGAATGGGGGCTTACAAAGCGTCCTAACAAGGTAACCGTAGAGGCAACAGACAGAAACGGTGAGCGCTATCAGCTTACAGGTGAGGGACTTCTTGCCAAGGCTATCTGCCACGAGGTGGACCACCTTGACGGCATTTTATATACTGATAAGGTTATTAAGATGTTAGGAGCAGATGAGGTAGAATGAGAATACTTTTTATGGGTACACCCGACTTTGCAAGGGCTAATTTACAGGCGCTTTGTGAGGCAGGGGAGAATGTTGTCGGCGTAGTTGCCACACCGGATAAGCCCAAGGGCAGGGGCCTTGTGCTTACTCCCTGTGAGGTTAAGAAATATGCCCTTGAAAGAGGGCTTCCCGTATATCAGCCCACAACCTTAAAGGACGGCGCATTTCTTGATACCTTAAAGGAAATCGACCCTGAGCTTATAGTTGTAGTGGCATACGGTAAGCTTTTGCCGAAGTACGTCCTTGATTATCCCAAGTACGGCTGTATAAACGGACATGCCTCTATTCTTCCCGAATACAGAGGCGCTGCGCCTATTCAGAGAGCCATTATTGACGGCAAAACCGAAACAGGTGTCAGCATTCAGCGTATGGATATAGGACTTGATACAGGCGATGTTATCGGCGTTGAGAAGATTACTATTGAAGAAAACGATAATTTTGAAAACGTTCACGACAAGCTGGCTGAGGCGTCCTCAAAGGGACTTTTAAGAGCTGTTAAGCTTCTTGAAGGTGGAGAGGCTACCTTTACAAAGCAGGGCGAATATTTTACTTATGCTGAGAAGATACTTAAGGACGATTGCTATATTGATTTTAAATCAAGTGCAAGGGATACCCATAACAGAATAAGAGGACTTTCTCCTATTCCTCTGTCATTTACCAAGACAGCAGAGGGTAAGCTTCTTAAGATCGTTAAGGCACATATTTCCGATAAAAATATTGACGGCAGCATAGGTCAGGTTGTGGCGCTGGACAGCGCAATTCATGTAAAATGCAAGGAGGGCGTAATTGCCCTTGATATAATTGTTCCCGAGGGTAAGGGAAGAATGAACGCTAAGGATTATATAAACGGCAGAAAGATTGCTCTTGGCGAGATTTTAGTTTAAAAACAAGAAAAGGAGGGGATACGTGTGGATAATCCAAGAAAGCTGGCTTTT
>JAFTHF010000213.1 GCA_017457545.1 Clostridia bacterium | reverse complement strand
ATATCGTGGATATCGCCCTTTACTGTGGCGATTATAATATCGCCCTTAGATGCGCTTTCATCCTTGGGAATAGCGCCTCTTACCACATCAAAGGCAATATTTGCAGTTTCAGCGCTTAAAAGAAGCTGTGGCAGGAATAATAATCCCTTTTCATAGCTCTCACCAACCCTATCAAGTGCGGGAATAATGTAATTATTTACAATTTCCAAGGGGGGAGTGTCGATAATCAGCTTATTTGCAATATCCTTAGCTTCCCTTTTAAGTCCCTTGATAATTGCCTTTTCTAAAGTAATATCCCTATCATTTGATACTGTTTCTGCCTTTTTATCCGATGCATACACAATATAATCAGCACAGCCCTCGTCAATTCCCGAAAGGGCATTATATGCATAATATATCTTCATCATTTCCTGCGAATAAGGATTCATTATAACTGCATCAAGTCCATAGCTTAGGGCTAGCGCAAAGAAGGTTGAGGTTATAAAATCTCTGTTTGGCAAGCCAAAAGAAACATTGGAAATACCAAGGGAAACCTTAACGCCTAAGCGCTCCTTAATAAGCTTTATTGAGTCAAGAGTAACCTTAGGTGCATTTGCATCAGAGCTTACGGTAAGACAAAGAGGGTCAATAATAATATCACGTCTGTCAATACCGTATTTCTCTGCCCTTTCAACTATCCTTTTTGCAATCTCAAATCTGCCTTCCTTAGTAGACGGTATGCCCTTTTCGTCAAGAGTAAGTCCGATTACAGCGCCACCGTATTTTTTCACAAGAGGCAAAACAGAGCTAAGGCTTTCCTCCTTACCGTTTACGGAATTTACAAGAGGCTTACCGTTATAAATACGCATTGCAGCCTCAAGAGCCTTAACATTTGATGTATCTATCTGCAAGGGTAAGGTAGATACAGACTGTATCTCCTTTATAGCACGGGTAAGAAAATCTACCTCGTCAATTTCGGGTAGGCCCACATTGACATCAAGCATATGTACGCCCTTTTCCTCCTGCCCTATTGCCTCTGAAATAATATAATTCATATTATTTTCTCTTAAGGCAGCCTTGAATTTTGACTTACCCGTAGGGTTAATTCTTTCACCGATAAGCACACATTTTTTATCGAAAACACATGCCTTGGAGTATGAAGAGACTACTGTAAAGCTCTTTTTCTCTATGGGCATTGGCTCTATGGATTTTACGGCATCAGCCACTCTCTTTATATATTCGGGTGTAGTGCCGCAGCAGCCACCGAGAACACGCACACCCATATTTGCAATCTCCACCATATTTCCAAGGAAATCATCGGGAGTTGCATCAAAGCAGGTTTTTCCGTCGTGAATACAGGGCATTCCCGCATTGGGATTTACAATTACGGGAACTGATGCATTCTTAATAATTTCGGGCACAAACTTCTTAAGCTTATCTGCTCCAAGTGAGCAGTTTACACCGAGAGCGCTGACCCCAAGGGACTCAAGCATTGCAACCATAGAGGGTATATCTGCGCCTGTCATAGTCTTGCCGTTTTCGTCAAGAACGAAGGTGGCAAAGATAGGCAGACTTGAGTTTTCCTTGGCAGCAAGTATAGCTGCCTTAAGCTCATATGGGTCATTCATTGTTTCGATTATAATAAGGTCACACCCCGCCTTATCTCCTGCCCTGACGGTTCTTGCAAAGGCAGAAACGGCGTCCTCAAAATCAAGCTCCCCAAGTGGCTTTAAAAGCTTACCTGTAGGACCTATATCAAGAGCCACATATTGCTCCTTATCAAAAATTGCAGCCTTGGCATTTTGTACCGCAGCCTCAACTGTTTCTTCAACATTGCTTATTTTAAGTGGGTTAGCGCCAAAGGTATTTGTAGTAACAACATTGGCTCCCGCCTCAAAATAAGACCTGTGAATTTCTCTGATTATATGGGGATTTGTAATATTCCAGTCTTCAGGCAGCTCTCCTGCCTTAAGTCCTCTTTCCTGTAAAAGAGTACCTATTCCACCGTCAAAAATCACAAAGCCCTTATTTAACTTTTCTAAAATGTTCATTTTAACTCCGTTTATTTTATTCCCACAATAGCGCTTACGCTTTTGGTGGGCACCATAAGATAGCTGTCTGTAAGGGTTATGCCAACTCTTCTCTCTGCGTCAAGTAACTGCAAAACCTCTCTTTGATGTTCAAGAGCAAGGTCACCGTATCCGGGAGAAAATCGCTTAAGTGATGTATCCTCGCCTAAGAGGAACCCGTTTAGCTTATCGCAAAGCGCCTCAATATATGCAATCATAACTGCATTCATAATAACGCCCTTGGACGGCTCAACCTTTAAATATTTATTTACCTCTCTGTCGGCTGAAAGACCCAGGGTAGCTACGAAAATATACGCTTCATTACTTCCCTGTAAAAATTTTGCAAGATTTTTACTTTCCATTCTGAGTGTACCGAGAGCTACTGTGCTGTCCTCAATTAATAGGGGCAGCTTAAGATATACAGCCTTAGGCATAATTACACGTCTTGCAGCCTCAATACAGTCATAAATTCGTGACAAAAGCTCCTCGTTTGGCTCCTTTACGCCTAAATACCGTAGCACCTCACGGATTTCTATCTTAAGAGATGAGGGAGATGCTGTGTAGATTGTATGGCTCATTTAATAATCTCCGAAATGTTTTCCTGTATTTTTCTTGCCACGTATTCCTTGTTCATTGAGTAAACGTGAACTGCGTTTATTCCGTTGGCATAAAGGTCAATAATCTGGTCTGTTGCGTAGGCAATTCCAGCCTGACTCATTGCCAAAGGGTCAGAGCCGTAACGGTCCACAAGGGACTTAAAGCGCTGAGGGATATAGGAGCCTGAAAGCTTAATCGCTCTTTCTATCTGCTTTGCGTTTGTAATAGGCATAATTCCCGCAATAATTGGTACTGTGATGCCTGCCTCACGGATTTTATAAAGGAAATTATACAGTAAATTATTATCAAAAAACATCTGCGTGGTAAGGAACTGACAGCCTGCATCTACCTTGCGCTTAAGGTTTAAAATATCTTCCTTCTGGTTTGCGCTTTCAGGGTGGATTTCGGGATAGCAGGCGCCACCGATACAGAAATCACCGTATTTTTTAATATCGGCAACAAGCTCCGATGCGTAACGGTAATCAAACTTGATTTTATCCTTGTTTTCGGGGGTGATATCACCACGAAGAGCAAGAATATTTTCAATTCCCGCATTTTTCAAGGCTTCCAGACGATGACTGATATCGTCCTTGGTGGAATTGATACATGTCAAGTGGGCGATGGTGTCAACTCCGCAGTTATCCTTAATATTTTTGGCAACGGAAACGGTATACTCGCTTGTGCCTCCACCTGCGCCGTATGTAACACTCATAAAAGAGGGCTTAAGCTGTGCAATTTTTTCTGTGGCTTCCTTGACCGTATCAAGGGTGTCACTTGTTTTAGGTGGGAAAACCTCAAAGGAAAGTGATGGCTTATTTCCCTTTACAATATCAATAATCTTCATAACTGCCTCCCAAAAAGCATTACTATAATATAATATTT
>JAFTHF010000212.1 GCA_017457545.1 Clostridia bacterium | reverse complement strand
GCACGTGAAAAGGAAAGACGTCGCATTACCGCATCACTTAAGCACAGAAAATTCAATGTTTACGATGATGAGGATGATAACAGCTTTACAACAAGCACAATTGAAAAGCTTGAAATTCCCGAAATCAAGGTAGAAAGTAAGCCTGACCTTTCTATTGAACGCACTCCTATGAGCAGTGAGCCTAAGGCTCCCATTTATGAACAGCCTAAGCCTGTTTAACAGCCCTCTCCCAACTATCAAAATGCTCAGAGAGTTCCTTCTTCAAGTGAATTTGAGCTTTCATCTCCTTATAATGCACCTCGCGAAACACCTGTCGTTAATGAAAGAAGCTACAGCTATGCTGAGCCTACCAATGACTTTGTTTATACAGAACGCAAGGTTACAGACGATTTTGCTGATAATTACAATTCTCCTAAAAAGGATTTCGAAACATCCGACTATAAGGTAGGAGATATAAATGCTTGGGATGATACTCAGACTGTTTACGAAGCACCCAAACCTGTTTATGAGCAGCCTAAGCCATTTTACAATGAGCCTGCTCCCGTATACGATGAGCCTGAGGAATTTATTGATGACGATCTTGAAGATGCAATCTATGCCGAGGAGCATCAGGATGAAACACTTTCCGATTTTCTCTCTGATGACGCATTCAGAAAGATTAAAGGCTATGACAGAAATGAGCTTGACACAGTAAAAACAACTATCGCTCCTCCTCCCGTAAAGGAAGAGCCTGTTGCTCCACCTGTTCAGGCCCCTGCTCCTGCACCTACTCCTGCTCCCGTACCTGTTAAAAAAGCGAAGAAAAAGTACGTATTCCCTCCTATTGATATATTCGAGCCTCGCCTTGCTGATGAGGACAGTGAGGAAGCCCGTGAGGAATGTGAGCAGAATGCAAGAATTATTGTAGAAACTCTTGCAAGCTTTAATGCTAAAACTAGAATTGTTGACGTACAGAGAGGTCCTACCGTTACAAGATATGAGCTTGTGCCCGAGGCAGGCGTACGCGTACGTTCTATTGCTAATCTTGTTGACGATATTGCCCTTAATCTTGCGGCTGACGGAATCCGTATTGAATGTCCAATTCCCGGTAAGGCAGCTGTTGGTATTGAGGTTCCGAACAAGACTACAAGTATTGATTATATCCGCAGTCTTCTCGAGGATCCCCTGTTCAAAAAGGCAAAAAGAGTTGCCACCTGTGCTGTTGGTAAGAGTATTTCAGGTGAAAATGTTTATATTGATAGTGCAAACATGCCCCCTCTTCTTGTAGCCGGTGCTACAGGTATGGGTAAATCCGTGTGCATCAACGCACTCCTTGTCAGCCTTCTCTACAAGTCTTCACCCGATGATTTAAGACTTATCCTTATTGACCCTAAGAGAGTTGAATTCTCCGTATTTAACGGTCTTCCCCACCTTCTTGTGCCTGTAGTTTGCGAAGCAAAAAAATCTATCGGTACGCTTCAGTGGGCTGTTGCTGAGATGGAAAGACGCTTTGAGCTGCTTGAGGCCTCCGGCTTACGTAATATCGGTGAATATAATGACCGTGTTGAAAGTGGTGTTATTAATGCCGAAAAGATTGCACGTATTGTTATCGTTATAGACGAGCTTTATGACCTTAAGATGCAGGTGCCTGAAATTGATGAGCATATTATTCGTCTTACTCAGAAGGCTCGTGCTGCCGGTATTCACGTTGTTATCGGTACTCAGCGTCCCTCTGTTGACGTTATTACAGGCGTAATTAAGGCAAATATCCCCTCACGTATTGCATTCCGTGTTCCTGCACAGGTTGACTCAAGAACTATTCTTGATGAGGTTGGCGCAGAAAAGCTTGTAAGCCGTGGCGATATGCTTCTTAAGCCTGTTGGCGCTCTTAAGCCTATTCGTGTTCAGGGTGCATATATCACTGAGGATGAGCGCTTGGCAGTAGTTGATTACATCAAGGCTCTCTCCAGTGGTGAAAACTATGACGATGAGGTTGCAAATCAGATTGAAAATCTTACAGCTAAGCTTACTAAGGCGGACAAATCTGCCGAGGCAGAGGGCGGAGATTCTCACGAATCCGAGCTTGACGAAAAGTTCTATGCTGCCCTTGAGATTGCTACCGATATGGGTAAAATCTCATCCTCTTACCTCCAGAGAAAGCTTAATCTCGGCTTCCAGAGAGCTGCAAGAATTATTGACCAGATGGAATCCCTTGGCTATATCGGTGAGCAGAATGGCTCCAAGCCACGTGATGTGCTTATTACAAAACAGGATTTCATGGAATTAAGAATGAGAAACGAGGACTAATTTAAAATATTATGGGAAAATTTATAGCTATCGACGGTCTTGACGGCTCAGGTAAGGGCACGCAGACGGACATTTTAGTTGAAAGACTTAAAAAAGAAAACAAG
>JAFTHF010000211.1 GCA_017457545.1 Clostridia bacterium | reverse complement strand
CTGCAAAGAAAATTGTTCCCGAGCCGCGCTCGCCGGAAATCGGAGGCTCTTCCCATTTATGAAGTGCTGCACGGCTGACGTAAATATCTGCCGGAACTCCGCAATATCCATTTTTCTCATATCTGTTTACTCCACAACTTCTGTGACAGATTTCCAACTGGCACCGGAATTGACAATTTCTGCCTCTGAGGAGCCATATTTACGCTTTAGCTTCTGTAAGAGTGCAAGTCTTTCATCAATCTTAGAAAGCTGAATTTCCGGTGGCTCATCGCCGTCAAAATCAGCATACTCAAAGGCTCTTTCCGCTATATCGTCAATTTCATACTTGAATGACTGAAGCTTAGATGAAAGCTCAGATGCCTCCTCTATGACATCGGAAAGCTTATTTAAAGAGTCAATTGCCTTGTCAATTAAATATGTAGCACTAATGCCACTATCGTTTTTACAAAGCACCTTATATACATTAGTTGCCTGCTTTACAATCTTTTCGGAGCTTCTTAGCTTATTTCTTTTTTCAGTAAGCTTTTTTTCTTCCTCAAGGTCTGTAATTCTGGCAGCTGAAATTTCCTTAATCTGAAACTTAAGAATATCATACATCATATCCTTTTGCTTATTAAGCTCTGTATATGACGCAATCTCGCTCTTTAGCTTATTTAATTTACTGTAAAGCTCCTTATATTTCTCAAGGTCATTTTCAATATTGATATATTCATCAAGCAGTCTTAAATGATTAGCCTTATCCATGAAGCTGTGATTTTCGTTCTGTCCGTGAATATTGATAAGCAAGGGAGCTATCACCTTAAGCTGTGACAAAGATGATGTCCTTGAATTAATCTTTACAGTACTTTTTCCGTCAACAGAAATAGTTCTTAAAACCGAGAACATATCATCTCTATCATATTCAATTTCATTTTCGTCACAAAGCGAATAAATCTGGTCGGAAACATCTGAAAAATAAGCGCAAACCGTAGCCTTATCGCTACCGTGTCTTATCAACTCCTTAGATGCCTTATTTCCAAGTACAAGACCTATTGAATCAATAATAATTGATTTACCTGCACCTGTTTCGCCTGTGAGCACATTAAATCCACTACCAAAATCAATATTGATATTTTTTGCAACTGCAATATTCTCAATATGTAATGAATCAAGCATATTATGTCCTCGCTAATTTATTATTTTCCTGAAATTTTACCTATTTTTTCCACTATTGATACAGCTGCAGCCTCAGATACGGTTACTACAATAATTGTATCATCACCTGCTACACAGCCAAGTATCTCTGCAAAGTTCATAGAGTCAATACCCGCTGCTACTGCCTGTGCAAGACCGGGATTTGTCTTTAAAACAACATTGTTACAAGCATAGTTAATGCTTCTGATAGATGACATAAGAGCAAGATTATACTCGGATACATCATCATTATCAGTCTTAGGCGCTACATACTTATAAACACCGTCAACCATAACCTTAAGAAGCTTTAACTGACGGATATCACGTGATGCAGTTGCCTGTGTTGCATTATATCCCTCATTTTTAAGAGCTGTAATAAGGTCCTCCTGTGTTTCAATATTGTTCTTGGAAATAATTTCAAGAATTTTTTCCTGTCTCTTTGATTTCATTTTTGTTCCCTCTTTTTCAGTTTAAAACTGTCTTTCTTATAATTTCTTCATTAATTTCTTTACCATTTTTTGAAAACATAGCAACAAACTCTATGTTTCCGTCACCACCCTCAATAGGTGATTTAATAAAGCCTGTACATTTATATTCACAGGATTTTGCACAATCCAAAACTCTGTTTACCGCTAAAAGACGGGCTTTTTTGTCCTTTACAATGCCACCCTTACCGATTTTCTCCTTGCCAACCTCAAACTGAGGCTTGATAAGTCCGATATAGCATCCGTCATCCTTAAGAAGCTTTAAGGCAGGATATAAAATATAGGTTTGGGAAATAAAGGAAACGTCGACAGTTATTATATCAACAAGCTCTCCTATATCCTCAATATTTATATTTCTTGCATTGTAATTTTCAATTGATATTACCTTTTCATTATCTAAAAGCATGGGGTCAAGCTGGTCAGTACCCGAATCAACGGCGTAAACCCTTTTAACACCTCTTGTAAGTAAGCAATGTGTAAAGCCTCCTGTAGAAGCGCCAATATCTATAGCGCTTTTATCTTCCACATTTATGTTATAAACATCAAGAATTTTTTCAAGCTTTAGTCCACCTCTTGATACATACGGACATGGATCATTGATT
>JAFTHF010000210.1 GCA_017457545.1 Clostridia bacterium | reverse complement strand
GAAATAAAGGAGGGTATATGAAGAATAAAAAAAGCTTCTTTTTGAAGATCGGATGCATAGTTTTTGTCGCTTCATTTATATTGCTGACATCAATTTTATGTGTTATTGCTTTTATTTCTGCTGATGAAGATGTAGATACAGACAACATATCACCCTCAATAGTGGGGATTGCCGGCAAGCCGGTTTCAATGCAGACTATAAAGGAAAAGTTCGGATATTATACATCATACACAGAGGAAAAGGGCAACACCGTTGCTACCGTATATTCTTTTGAGCACATATCAGATATACGTGCAAAAAGGAATAAGGGAGAATGGATGTGTCTTACTGATGAGGAGGTTCTTTATCTTATTACGGATACAGTAGCTCTCTTTAACACCTGTGATATTATACGAGTGTATGATATAAGAGGAGAAATGCACGAATATTATTCCTTCAGCCGATATGAAGACGGTGTAAGAATACCTGCGGACAGACCCTATGATGCCATGCTTTATCGCATAGAGGTGCTTCATTCGGGCCTAAGTAGGAAGAGCTTTTCCGGATTTGGAAATGAAATGTTTCTTTTTACTGGCATGACAGAGTACAGAAGCAAGAAAGATGTTATATATGATGCAGAGATGCTTTATGGCTATTATGTATTATCCGATCCGTTTGTTTATATACCGCCTGTTGGCGACGGTGCATTTATCTTTCAATACGGCAGAGTTTACTATATTGATGATATTACACGTTGCGAGAGGGAAGATAAGATATTAGTGTATTAAGATAAATAAAAAGAGATGCTTTAAGTTCTTTATATCACCTAAAAATGATAAGGAGAATAAAAATGAAAAGGATCTTTTTATTGGCTTTAAGCATTGTGTTGATTGTTCTTGCCGCTACTGTATTTTCTTCCTGTGGAGACGATGCAACAGATACCACAACCACAGGCATCATTGAGGAGGATAAGGAGTCCCTTAGCTTTGCATTAAACACAGACGGCATTTCGTACCGTGTTACGGGAATAGGAACATATAAGGAATCTCAGGTGGAAATTCCCTTAACATATAATTCACTTCCCGTTACCGCAATTGCAGACCGTGCCTTTAACGGATGCACCAATATTACAAGCATAAATATCCATCACGAGATAAAATCAATTGGCACTCAAGCATTTAAGGGCTGTACAGCTCTTAAGGAAATCAGTATTCCTTATACGGTTGAATCGGTAGGTCAAGATGCATTTGACGGTTGTGATGCCATTATAGAAAATATAAACGGAATACTTTATGTGGATAAATGGGCAATAGGCTTTGATTCGGAAGCTACGGAAATTTTACTTGAGGCAGACACCATAGGAATTGCCGACTTTGCATTTACAGGCTGCAGCAAGCTTGAAAGCTTTACAATTCCCAATACCGTTATGTTTGTGGGTAAAAATGCATTTGAAAAATGTAGCAACCTTGGAGATATCACACTGTCAAGCTGCCTTACACAAATTGGAGAATATGCATTTTCAAGATGCGTGTCACTTTTTCGTATAGATATCCCCGACAGCGTAACGGAAATAGGAGATTATGCCTTTCAGTACTGTTATCAGCTTGGCATAGTTAATTTCGGTAACGGTGTAACCCATATAGGCGCTTCTGCATTCCTCGGTTGCTCCGGAATCGGAAGCTATGTTACAATTCCCGACAGCACTGTTTATATCGGAGAAGACGCATTCACGGGCTGTTATAATCTTAATGGGGTTACAATTTCTTCTAACCTTACTGAGATCGGCGCTAACGCATTTAAGGACTGCAGAAGAATGACAGCTGTGGTAATTAAGGACGGGGTTAAATCAATAGGGGCATCTGCCTTTAGTGGCTGTATTGAGCTTACAAGCGTAGATATACCAAATAGCGTTATATCTATCGGAGATTTAGCATTTAACGGTTGTACAGCCCTTAAAGTCGTAACCATTTCGGAAAATTTGAATACCCTTGGCAAATCTGCATTTACAGGCTGCACAGCTCTTACTGAAATAACAGTTCCCGGAGAGGTAGGCATAATAGATGCATCAACCTTTGAGGGCTGCTCAGCTCTTAAAACCGTTGTTATTAAGAACGGTGTTAAATCAATTGGCAATTTTGCCTTTTCAGAGTGTACATCTCTTGAAAAAGTAACTGTTCCTGCCAGCGTTAACGTAATAAGCGAGGGTGCATTTAAGGATTGCGTATCTCTTGAAAGTATAGAAATAAGTAATGACAGCTTATCATTTAAATCTGTAAACGGAGCAGTATATTCCAAGGACGGCACAGTTCTTGTAAAATGCTATGCAGATAATTCGGTTAACGAATTTATAATTCCCGAGGGAGTTATAAGCATTGGAGCATATGCATTTAATGGATGTAATACTATTAACAGCATAATTATTCCGAGCACAGCTACGTCAATAGGCAATCTTGCATTTTCCGATTGCGATTCCCTTATCAGCATCACCTTGCCAAAGAGTGTTCAAAACATTGGCTACGGAGCATTTTATGACTGTGATAAGCTGGTAGAGGCTTACAATTTTACAGAATTAGAGGTTGATAAATATTTCAGCTCCATTGAAATAATACACACATCATCAAGCGAAAAAAGTATACTTGAAAATATAGACAACTACGTATTTATGACCTTGGATAATAAATATTATCTTATGGGATATCTGGGTAATGACAGTGAGCTTACATTACCGAGTAACTATAACGGAAACGGCTATGCAATTTACGATTGCTTCCTGTATGGTAGAGATAATGTAACCAAGGTGAATGTATCGGGAGGCGTTACATCCATAGGCAAGTACGCATTCCGTAATTGCGTAGCCCTTGATAACGTAGCCTTATCGGACGGACTCTCATCAATAGGCTTTGGCGCATTTTGGGGCTGTAAATCCCTTAAAAATATAGCTCTACCTATTAGCCTTACATCTATGGACAAATCAGTATTTTTCGATTGTGTATCTCTTGAAAGCATTATTATTCCCGATAAGGTTACACTACTTGACAACTATACATTTTCCGGCTGTACAGCACTTAAAAAAGTTGTTATAGGAAACGGGGTTAAATCAATCGGAACAGGCGTATTTCGCGATTGCTACAATATGACCGATGTTACAGTTGGCAGTGGCGTTGCTTCAATTGAAAGAGGAGCATTTGAAAACTGCACAGGAATCAGAAACGTTAACCTAGCAGATTTAACATCATGGTGTAAAATTCAGTTTATAGCTATGGACGGCACACCGTTGTATTATGAGAATGAAATAACACTTTATTTAAATGGGGAGCTTCTTACAGACCTTGTAATACCGGAGGGCATTACCTCGGTAAGTGGCTTGGCATTTTACAATTGCTCATCAATAAGAACAGTTACAATCCCATCAAGCGTTACATCTATAGGCACATGGGCATTCCACGGCTACTCATCACTTTATAAGCTTACATTATCGGAGGGAATTACCCTTATAGACAGTCAGGCATTTGGTGAATGTACATCTCTTATGAGTATTACTCTCCCATCAAGCTTAAAATCCTTGGGAAGGGATGTCTTTATAGGCTGCTACAAGCTTTTGGAGGTATATAATTTATCCTCTCTTGACGTTAAGCCACATTTTAAGGATGCCGAGGTAATTCATACATCAATAGAAAGCCCCAGTATTTTTGATAACGTTGATGATTTTATATTTATGACCTTGAACGATGAATATTATCTTGTCGGATATATAGGCAATGATGCGGAAATCGTTTTGCCGAAAAATTACAAGGGAAATAATTATGTTGTTTTCAGTTATGCATTTTACAGCACCGATATAACAAAGGTAACAATTCCCGGTGGTGTTGAAATAGGAAGATACGGCTTCTATAACTGTAATTTACTTGAAAGCGTTGTTGTAGAAGACGGTGCAACAATAATAGGGGACGGAGCCTTTTCGGAATGTACATCCTTAGTTGATATTGTAATTCCCGAAAGCATTACGTCAATAGGCAACGAAATGTTTAGCGGATGTACAGCTCTTGAAGGTATTGCCCTTCATGACGGTATAGAATCAATAGGACATAATGCATTTCAAAACTGCAGCTCATTAACCGAAATTGTTTTCCCCGACAGCTTAACATCATTGGGAGCAGCATCATTTTATGGATGTACATCTCTTAAGGATATAATAATACCCGAAAATGTAAACTATATAGGCTCATCTGCCTTTTACGGCTGCCCATCGCTTAAAACAGTTACCTTTGAAAATACAGAGGGCTGGCAATGCGCTAAGCTTACAAACAGTCTGGAAAAGATAGATGTAGATGTGTCGGATGCAGCCGTAAATGCAACTAACCTATCAGACACCTATAAGCATAATATCTGGACACGCAGTTAATAACTAAAGATTTTTACCTAATAAGTGGTAAAACCTCCGAGGCACAGGTCACATTCGTGTGGCCTGTACCTTTTTTTGTGGAATTTACAATTCATTAACAAAATATAAACCTTTTGCAAATACCCTTAAGATATGATACAATAGAAATGATGAAAACGGAGGTGTACTATGATTAAAATACTTATAGTAGAGGATGATAAGGATCTTAATCGCTTTGTTTCCTCATCTTTAAAAAATAACGGATATGAAATAACCTCTTGCTTTGACGGAGAACAAGCCCTTGATATGACCGAGAGGGTAAAGTACGATTTAGTGCTTACAGATATTATGATGCCTAAAATGGACGGCTATGAGCTTACAAAAAACATCCGTAGCTTTGATAAAGATATTCCTATTATCTTTATGACGGCAAAGGACGATAAGCCCTCTACGATGTTCAGCTATTCCATCGGTATTGACGATTATGTAACTAAGCCCTTTGATATGGATGTGCTTCTTCTTAAGATAAATGCAATTTTGCGCAGAGCAAAGATTGAAACAGAGAAGCAGATTAAGATAGGCAATTTTACAATGAACACAGAGGAGCATACAGCCTCAGTTGACGGTGAGGAGATTCCTCTTACTGTACGTGAGTTTGATATCCTTTTTAAGCTTCTTTCCTATCCTAAAAAGACATTTACCCGTTCGGCTCTTATGGAGGAATTCTGGGACTACGATTCCTCAGCTACATCAAGAACAGTAGATGTGTATATGGCAAAGATAAGAGAAAAGACATCGGGCTGTGACGGCTTTGAAATACTTACGGTTCACGGTCTTGGCTATAAGGCGGTGTTGAAATGAAAAAAAGAAATCGCAGCACCTTTTCGTTGTCGGGAGCTATAGCATTTTTTGCTCTTATTGCCATTATAATGCAGATAGCCATTCTGGTTTTTGACTATATAGAGGACAGAACGTCAAACAAGGGACTTATAGCTGTGCTTGTGCTTATTCTTATTTTGATTTTGTCAACTGTATGCACTATAGCAGACTATATAAGACGTAAAATAATGGTAGATAAGCCTGTTAAAAAGATACTTGATGCAACAGAAAAAATAACCACAGGGGATTTTTCTGTAAGAATTACCCCTGACCATAAGTATTCTCAGTATAATGGCTACGATGCCATTATGGAGGACCTTAATAAGATGGCAACCGAGCTTGAGAAAAGCGCAGTGTTGAAAACAGATTTCATATCAAACGTTTCTCACGAGCTTAAGACACCTCTTGCTATAATCCAGAATTACAGTACACTTTTAAAGGACGAATCCCTTGATAGTGAAACAAGACAGAAATATGTTTCCATTTTAAATCAGGCATCACGTCGCTTAACCGACCTTATTACAAATATTCTCAAGCTTAATAAGCTGGAGAATCAGGAAATAAGCACAGAGTATGAAAAAATAAACCTTGCGGAAATGCTTGCGGAAACCGTACTGAATTTTGAGGATTTAATTGATAAAAAGGGTCTTAATCTTGATAGCGATCTTGACGATGTAATCATATATTCCTCACCAAGCTACCTTGAAATAGTGTGGAATAACCTTATTTCCAACGCCATTAAGTTTACAGAGCCGGGTGGAAGCGTAACTGTTACTCTTAAGGAGTATCTTGACAGAGTAGTGGTGTCTGTGTCCGATACAGGCTGTGGTATTTCAAAGGAAACCGGTGAGCATATCTTTGATAAGTTCTATCAGGGAGATACATCACATTCAGGAGAGGGAAACGGACTTGGCTTACCCCTTGTAAAAAAGGTAATAGATATTCTTGGCGGTGAAATCTCCGTTAAGAGTGAAATCGGTAAGGGAAGCACCTTTACCATAACATTAAAATGTGTAAATGAAGATATTTAACTTATTAAAGCAACCAAATAAAATAATTATTGCAATTATATATCCTGTAACAGCCTTGCTTGTAGTGGCGTCTATGGCTTTGATGCTTAAATCGTTTGACGGAGTTATGGCGATTATAACCTACATTTTATATGGTTTGACTGCTGTGGCCTTTGGATATAGCATATATACAATTGTAATTTTTGCTCCAAAAATAAAATCAAAAATTATTAAAATGCTAAGAAGCAATTCTGTTACGGCAGAGCTGCTTGAAAGCTTTGGCTACCGAACAATTATAGGCTTAGCCGTTTCATTGACCGTAAGCGTAGCCTACGGCATATATAACGGTATAATCGGCATAGTAAACGGTTCCGTCTGGTTCGGATCCTTGGCTGCATATTATTTGCTGCTTACCCTTATTCGTTCAGCTGTTTTGGTTAATCACAGAAAAAGCAGGGGCGAGGATGACAGCTTAAGACGTGTAAAGACATATCTTGTTAGTGGAATAGGAATGCTGCTTCTTAATATTGCCTTATCCGTGTCAATTGCTCAAATGATTTTTGATGAAAAAGGCTTTGAATACGGAGATTATATGATATATGTTTCCGCATTATATGCTTTTATTAAAATAGGTATGTCAATATACAATTTTGTCAAGGCGCAAAAGCAAAATGACCTTATAATCGAATCGGCAAGAAATATAAACCTGATAGACGGTGCAGTGTCAATTCTGGCATTGCAGACAGCTATGCTGTATACCTTTTCGGACGGAGCAATGGATATATCCCTGGCAAATACTCTTACAGGAAGTGCAGTAAGTATATGCGCATACAGCGTTGCTATCTATATGATAGTAAAGGGTGTAAAAACAATTAATAAAATTAAATCGGAGAATAATAATGGATAATAAAGGATTTGAATATACTTATGTTGCGCCGACAGAGGCAGAGCGCAGAGAGATAGAAAGCATAAGAAAGCAATACGGGGGTAAGTCCGAAAAGGAAATAAAGCTTGAAAGAATCAGAAGGCTTGATAGCTTTGTGCAGAACTTTTCAACGATTCTTTCCTTGGTTATAGGAGTTATGGGCACCCTTATTTTCGGTCTTGGTATGGCAATGATACTTGTGTGGGACATTATGGTGTTCGGCATCATAGTTTCTATGGCAGGCGCAGTTCCAATGGGTAGTGCGTATCCTGTATACCTTGTTACAATGAAACGCAATAAGGAAAAATACGGAGAGGAGATACTCCGTCTTTCCGATGAGCTTCTTAAGGAAGAAAATGAATAAGATAAAGGAGGGTGAAATTCACCCTCTTTTTTATTTTTTCTAAAAAAGTCGGCTTTTACATTTCTTTTACATTTCTTTTTCAATTCATTTACGGTATTTTATTAAAATACAAACATGGCTACCGTATAATAGGAACGTAAACAAAAACAAGAACAAATACGGAGGAAAACATAATGACAAATGAAATGAAGACAGCTGAAAAGATTCGTCAGCAGTATGTAGAAAAGGAAGAAACAGAGCTTGACAAGTTAAAAACACTTGATAAGCAGATTAAGCGTCCTGTAAAGGTATTTTCATACGCATTCGGTACAGCAGGCTCACTTGTATTAGGTACAGGTATGTGCCTTGCCATGGGAGTAATCGGCACAATGGTAGGCGCAGGAGTTGCAATCGGTTGCGCAGGTATCGCAATGGTGTCAGCTGCAAAGCCTATGCATGATAAGCTTCTTGCAAAGAGAAAAAAGAAGTATTCCGAAAAGGTACTTGAGCTTTCAGACAGCATTCTTAACAAATAAAATTAAAATATAACAATAACAAAAGGAGAACCAGACAATGGGAATCAAGAGCTTTTTCAAAAAGGCATTCGGTGATATGAAGGCAAGCACAAAGGCACAGCACGAGGTTGATAAGGCAAACTTCCAGGCTGCAAAGGCAGAGGCTAAGGCAACATGGGAAGAG
>JAFTHF010000209.1 GCA_017457545.1 Clostridia bacterium | reverse complement strand
GCGTATGTTCCACCACCATCCCATACCTTATCATCATTTGTGGGATCAACAAATTTAAGCTGTGTCTTTACAAGCTTAAGTGCCCTATCGCCGTCCTTAAGCTTAGCCCAGAGACAAACCTTCCAGCCCATGCTCCAGCCTGTGCTTTCGTCTCCTCTTCTCTCAAGAGTACGACGGCAAGCATTAGCAAGCTCAGGTGTGCTTTCGGTTGTTATAAGTGTACCGGGGTACATACCATAGAGGTGAGATACATGTCTATGGTGAATATCTCTTTCCTCGTATTCCTCATCATACTCAAGAAGCTGACCGTCAGAGCCGATTTCATAAACATTTACCAAAGGTAACTTTGCTTTCACTTCCTTCACAAAATCATCATCAATGCCAAGAATCTCAGCACTTGTAATAATGTTTCTGAAAAGATCCTCAACTATACCCTGTGACATTGCTGTGTAAAGAGCTGTTGATGTACCGTAGCCATTCTTATTGAAGGCATTTTCAGGTGATGTAGATGGGCAAACGATAAGCTTTCCATTGTTCTCTATCATTATATCAAGATAAAAGATAGCACATTCCTTCATAATGGGATATGCTGTCTTTTCAAGGAATTCCTTATCAAGTGTATATTCATAGTGCTCAAAGAGATGACGGCAAAGCCAACCCGAAGAACCATTCCAGTATGCATATCCTGCACAGCCAGCGCTCTTATTACCAACGGGTGTTGTATTTGCCCAAAGGTCAATAGTGTGGTGAGAAGTAAATCCCTTAGCATGATAAAAATGCTTTGCTGTCTCAACACCGTTTTTGCTTACATTAGAAACTAATTCAACCATAGGAAGATTACAGCTTACAAGATTGGACATACGAACCGGCCAATAGTTCATTTCTGTGTTGATGTTCACAGTATAGTTGGAGGACCAGGCAGCATAAAACTTTTCATTCCAGATACCCTGAAGGTTAGTAGCCTTAGAGCCCTCACGGGAAGACGCAATAATAAGATATCTTCCAAAATTGTAAAGAAGCTCGCAAAGTCCCACATCTTTATTTTCGTCAAGGAGACGTTCATTTGTCATCTTCTCGCTCTTCTCGCCACCGAAATCGACAGTAACACGATTGTAAAGTGAGCTTACGTCAGCAATATGTGTCTTACGAATATCATCATAGCTTTTTTCACTGAGCTTCTCAACTCTTTCAAGACAAGGCTTGAATGTAGGCTTATCTGGAAGCTTATCAAAAGCTACAAAGCTTGTTTCAGCGCAGAAATAAAGTGTAACATCTGTAGAATCCTTAATTACAACCTTTTCCCACTGATATTCACTTTTTCCGTCACATACAACCTTAGCAATACCGGTTACCTTTACGCCGTCACCATCATATATAATAGGCTTTTCGTGACTTGCGTATTCTGGTGCAATCTGTGAGGGACATTCGCCAACAAGATAAAGCTTATCCTTTGCAGCTGAGACAGCGCTCTTACCGATACAGTCTCCTGTAAGCTCGTAAGTAACAGGCTTTGAGGAATGAAGCTTAACCATCATGCAGTTGTCAGGAAATGAAACAAAATATTCTCTTTCAAAATCAATTCCGTCCTCGGAATATTTAACATTAACAATCGAATTTTCAAGGTCAAGGGTACGAAGATAATTTGAAGGAGCTGCACTAGAGCCTACTCTTGTAATATAAAGGGTACCGAGATAAAGATATGAATTGAGCCACGTTCCCGAAAAGCCTTTTTCAAGCTCCCACTGAGCATCATTATTTCTACCCTCAAGCACAAGCTTTTTTGCAAGTTCATTTGCTTCATAAGCTGTATCTACCATTTGCTGACCGGGCTTTCCTGACCAAAGTGTATCGTGATTAAGTGAAATTCTTTCTTTATCTGTACGGCCGTATACCATTGCACCTAGCTGACCGTTACCTAAGGGTAAAGCCTCCTCAAAAACCTTTGCAGATGACGAATATTTAAGTAAATTTTCCATATTTATTTCTCCAAAAAGTTATTTATAAAATCCATTTGACATAAACTTACAATGAACTATTAAGTTTCTCTATGCAGCTTTTACATACACGCTTATCGTTAAAAAGAACGTTGTCTGCAGTGCTTCCGCAAAAAATACAACAAGGCTGGTATTTTTTAAGAATGATTTTATCATCTTCAATAAAAATTTCCAATGCATCCTTAGGATTGATATCAAATTTAGTGCGGATTTCCATAGGGAGAACTATACGACCGAGCTCATCAAGCTTACGAGTGATACCTGTAGAATTCATATGCCACTCTCCTTTAAAGTATTATGCCTACATTTTATCATATAAAGAACTTACTGTCAACGAAATTTGACAGATTTTTACATTTTTTACATTTACAATCAGTAAGGAGGCTAAAAATGATCGGAAAGATATTTTCTGTTTTCAGTATAATTTCAGTAATATCTGCTATAGCGTGTAACAATGTAAAGGAGCTATGTCAAGGGATACTTGACGGAGCATCAAAGGGGGTAAATATCGCTTTTTCTTTAATGGGTATGATGGTATTATGGAATGGCATAATGAACGTATTTAAGGAATGTGGATTAATATCCCTTCTTTCCAAAATGTTAAAACCAATATTAAAACATATATTTCCGGATTCATTTAAAGACAATATAGCGACTGAAGAAATTACTGCGTGTATAAGCGCAAACATGTTGGGAATATCAAATGCAGCCACTCCCCTCGCCATTTCAGCTATGAAAGAACTGGATAGACACAATAAATCGAAAATTGCAACAGGAGATATGATAACATTAACTATCATAGGCTGCTCTTGCATTAATTTAATACCTACCACTCTATTGGCATTAAGAAGCTCTCACATGGCAGAAATCAACTATGAATTAATACTTCCTATATGGCTTTCCTCAGGTACGTGTATGGCTTTTGGTATATTTTTATCCCGTATTGCAAGTAAAATAAAAAGCAAAAATGCTTAAGATACAATATATATCCTCTCTAATTCTCCCCATTATTATTTTGGTGTTTTCAATAATGTTACTAGTATCAAAAAGAAATCTGATAGACGATTTTTTTATTGGTGCAAAGGAGGGAATAAAATCTACAGTAAATTTAATACCTAATTTATGCTTATTAACGGTAGCAATCTCAATGCTTTCCAGTAGTGGTGCGTTGGATATTATATCAAAAATCCTTTACCCCGTGTTTGATTTTTTGAAAATACCAAAGGATATTTTACCGTTAATAATTACACGACCCTTATCATTCGGTGCATCGGTTGCCGCTTATGAGAATTTAATAGAAAGGTGTGGTATTGATTCTATTGAGACTATATGTGCCTCAATAATTATGGCTTCCTCAGACACCACACTATATGTTATAAGTGTATACTTCTCTGCTACAAGCATAAAGAAAACCCGATACACAATCCCAATCGCTTTAACTGTAAGTATTTTAAGTATTTTTTTATCATGCTTACTTGGAAGGTTACTTTTTGAATAATAAAAAAAACGTGGGTAAATACTCATAAAAAATAATGGAGAATTTTATGATTAAAGGCTGTCAAAAGAAAATTATTATAATTAAAGACACGGGAAACAAATACTTTGAAGAAGCACACTTCATTGTAAAAAACGAATGTCTCGGTAGTGAAATAAATGAATATAATATCATAAAGGATGCTACTGCTATTGTAAATGATTATAAATCATCGATAAAATTAAAACGAACAAAGAGAAACATCTTTAAGCATCTTCTCTATTTTATTCTTGGTGCTTTGTTTGGATCAAGTCTATGTATCGGTCTGTATTTTATGTTTGTATAACTCTATTGACTTGAGATATTATTTATGGTAAAATATTATCAACACAAGTTCGATTTATAATTTGTACAGTATACTGTGTATGGGGCCGTTTATACATATACAAAAACTGTACCATATCCGTCCAAGGACGGTCTTTTGCTATGCAATTTATCAGAAAGGAAAAATTATGGCACAATCAAAAGAAAAAGCTAAAAAAGATACAAAAGCCTTAAAACCAACAACCACTAAGAGCAAGAAAGCAACAAGCAAGACTGTTAACTCTACCGAGATTAAGAAAAAGACACAAAACAAAACCTCATCTGTCCACACAACACCTAAGAAGACAAAAAAACAAGATGTGTCTAAAAATGTAAGAAGAAAAGCTTCTACACATAAATTACCTAAAAAGCCTTTACCCAAGGTTAAGGTATTCTCTCTTGGAGGTCTTAACGAGATAGGTAAAAACATTACCTGTATTGAATGTGAAAATGACCTTATCGTAATTGACTGCGGAATTGGATTTCCTGATGACGATATGCTCGGTGTTGATTTGGTAATTCCTGATTTTACTTATTTACAAAACAACATTGAAAAGCTAAGAGGTGTTTTCATAACTCACGGACACGAGGACCATATTGGCTCTCTTCCCTACTTTTTACGTACAATGAATGTTCCTATTTACGGAACAAAGCTTTCCTTGGGTATTCTTGAAAACAAGCTTACCGAGCATAAGCTTCTTCAAAGTGCTAAGCTTAATACAGTTTCGGCAGGCGACACCGTTACCCTTGGCTGCTTCAAGGTTGAATTTATAAGGGTTAATCATTCTATTGCCGATGCCTGCGCCCTTGCGATTACTACCCCACAAGGTGTAATCTTCCACACAGGCGACTTCAAGCTTGATACCAATCCAATTGAAAGTGAAATGATGGATATTACCAGAATTGGACAGCTTGGCAAGGAAGGTATTACAATGCTTCTTTGTGAATCCACCAATGTTGAGCGTCCCGGATATACACCGTCAGAAAGCAAGGTTGGTGTTTCTCTTGAAAAAATATACTCTTCCGCTACGGATAAGCGCATTATTATTGCCACCTTCTCCTCTAACGTACATAGAGTTCAACAGATTATAAACTCAAGTGTGCGTCACGGCAGAAAAGTTGCATTGACCGGCAGAAGTATGCTCAATGTTATTTCTGCTGCTGTAAATCTTGGATATATGAATGTTCCCGATGGGGTAATAATTGATATTGATCAAATTAAGAAATATCCACCGGAAAAGCTTACAATTGTTACAACAGGTAGCCAGGGTGAGCCTATGTCTGCTCTCTACCGAATGGCATTTTCTGAGCATGACAGGGTTTTACTTACCGATAAGGACCTTGTAGTTTTAAGCTCCAGCGCCATTCCGGGTAATGAGCCCTTGGTTGGAAAGATAGTAAATGAGATGTACCGCAGAGGTGTGAACGTATATCACGATTCAACAGTTGAGGTTCACGTTTCGGGTCACGCATGTCAAGAGGAGCTTAAGCTTATGCATGCACTTACCAAGCCTAAATACTTTATGCCTGTTCACGGTGAGTACAGACATCTTATCCGTCACAAGGAGCTTGCCGAAGAAATGGGAATGAAGGCTGAAAATATCTTTGTATCCGATATTGGTAAGGTTATCGAAATTGACGAATTCGGTGCAAGATTTAACGGCACAGTCCCTGCCGGTAAGATACTTATTGATGGCTCCGGAATCGGTGATGTAGGAAATATAGTCTTAAGAGACAGAAAAAACCTTTCCGAAAACGGCCTTATTATTGCTGTAGCGACTGTATCTATTGATGCAGGTATGCTTATGTCAGGACCTGAGATAATTTCCCGTGGATTTGTGTATGTACGTGAAAGCGAAGAGCTGGTAAACGGAGCTAAAAATGTAGCGCAGACAGCGCTTATTGATGCTCTTAACAAAGGTATTCGTGAATGGAATGAGCTTAAAGGCGTTATGAAATCTGCCATTTCAAAATTCATTTATGCCGAAACAAAGCGCAAGCCTGTAATACTCCCTATATTAATGAATTTAGATTAAAAACATCCGACCAAGTGATTGGTCGGATGTTTTATTATTTTCTGTACGTAAATCCACTATTAGAAATATAGATATAATCATTTGCAATCGTATCTACTTTGTAACAATCTCTGTATCCGTAATTTTCCGAATAATCCTCTCCGTTTTCATCAAAAATATTATATTCCCATGTATTTCCTATTAATACGGGAAAATACACACATCCATTTTCTGCGGAAGATGAAATACAATAGGATTTAAGTTCTCTTGAATATGGTAAAATATTGCTATAATAAGGAAATTCAACTTTTGATTTTATTAGTCCTACATTTGGACAATACCAGTGTTCAATATTTTCAAGACATTCAAGTGATTCTTTATACTCTTCCATGCTTTCATTACATATTGGCAATGTCTCCCTGATGACTATATGAATACAATCTTCAAATACACCGGCTTCGGTTTTAACCGTTTCGTCCTTCGATACTATCTCATATCTTCTGTTCACGAGAACACCATTCCAAAGATAATACTCGTAATCAAGGTATCCATTTTCTAACAACGCATCTGAGCAGATAACCTGTTCTCCTTCAAAGCATCCAAAGAACCTGTGGGAATTCTTGATTCTATTATGTTTACCGGGAATATCCCATCCATAATTTGCTTCAGAAATAATAACATCTTTTTGATTTTGTAAAATAAGGCAGAATGAGTTGAGAGTAGAATATTCACCGTTTAATTTTCCAATACTTTCAAGCATTTCCATTGAATTCTTTGCTGCATTAACCATTGCACGAATTCTCACCGTGTCACCAACACAACAGTTTACGCTGTCGAAGCTTTTAATTTTATTATAGGCATTTAATGATATTCCCAACCAATCTCTTGCCTCTGTATAAGCAAATACTTTTATTTTGTGAGTAGCTATCCAAAAAGCACTTTCTGCACATAAAGCATAATGATTAATTGATGTAGCAATCTCATACACCTCTATCAACATATTCAACTGTTTTTCTTCATATAAATCAAAGCAATGAGAAAACAAATATTCAGCAATAAGCTTTTTGTCATTGGTCAGTCTTGCATATGCTACACTTTTTTCACCGTCAATTATTGCTTTTTCTCTATCAATATGTGTAAGTGCCCTTAACCGGTATATTTCCGCTAAAAGCTTGTATTCCTTATCCATAGATTCGAATTCATTAATTGCTTTATCAAGATGAAAAGCTGCCATAGAATTATTTCGTATATTTACTGCCTTTTTTGCATCAGAAATATAATCCTTAATATGACTGTAAATATCTTTGTTGCTTATTGTATTATTTTTCTTAACCATCATATGAATCAAATCTCCTGTCAATTTTTTTCGTCCTTCATGAAGACGGTATTTTATAGTTCCTTCAGGGACTGAAAGTAGAGTTGAAATTTCACTTATAGATTTTTCAGCAAGATAGTATAATGTTATTGTTTCAGCTATCGG
>JAFTHF010000208.1 GCA_017457545.1 Clostridia bacterium | reverse complement strand
TTTCTCTCCAGGGGAATTCTGCGTGGGTGATATTTTCACCGAGAATGTTACGGTCACTTCTGCCGTAGCCGTTAATAATAACGCTTGTACAGGGTGAGCAATCTATCTTTATAATGTTGTCTTCAACATAGAGAGCCTTGAACTCAGGTGGGTTATCTATACCTGATGCACAATAGAATTCACCCTTCTCAAGTGCGTCCATAACCTGAGAGTATTCAAGCTCCTTAGCGCCAATAAAGGTTGAACCTCCAAAGCAATATTTGTCTGTCTTGCCGGGGTTATGATTATCGTCGCCCATTGTACATTTAAGGTTGTACATACCGTGTCTTATCATATCGTCATATATGTATGGACAGTATTCGCTGCCTGTTTCAAGCTCGGTAGCGTAATTGAGGATTTCAAGACCCCAAAGGCCCTTGAGATTGATATAATCCTCTCTTTCATTAAGTGACCAATATGGGTGGTTCAATTGAACAAGGAAGCCTGCCTCATTACATCTTCTGATAATTTCATTAGCACCCTCTACGGAATATACTCTTGTGTGTCCGTCACACTTGAAGGTATCGGGAAATCTTTCCTTTAGCCATCCGTATTGCTCCTCGCTTGTAGCAGGCTGGAAGGTATTGTGGGGATCCTTTGAAAAAATATTGAGGTGATAACACTTTACTCTTGACCATCTGCCTGTATTTATATCAAATAGCTGAGGCAATGATGGATCTGCCTCGTTCACCGAGTATTCACAGCTTGTAATAGCAAGAAAGTTCTCATCGTTAAGGTCAGAGTGGTCAAGAAGAATCTCATGGTCCGAATAAGCAATAATGGAATATCCCTTATTCTTGTAAAGCTCCTTGACCTCCTCAGGAGTCATCTGTCCGTCAGAGAGAACTGTATGACAGTGCATATTAGCTCTGTACCAATTTACGTTTTCCGGTAAAAGAAATTTCTTCATTGCTTACTCCTTATCAAGATAATCGCTGACTTTATAGAAATGTGTATGCGCATTGTTGCCGTACTTATCACGAACAGTAATACGGAACATCTCATCACTTTCCCAAAGCTTGAACTCTGCATGAGTAAACTCCTCGCCATCCTTATCACAGAAGCGGAAGGATCTGCAATAGCCTGTCAGGAATACCTTAACAGCAGGTGAGAAATCAATCTTTACCATATTATCCTCAACGTAGAGAGCCTTGATAACGGGGGGATTTTCACGTCCACTTGTGCAGTAGAATTCACCGTTTTTAAGGGCGTTGAATATCTGATCGTACTTAAGCTCCTTAGCGCCTATCATGGTTGAGCCACCGAAGGAATGACCAAGAGAGCCACCTCTGTTATGGTTATCGTCACCCATGGTACAGAAAAGATTGTACATACCGGCTCTTGCCATTTCGTCATATATGTATGGGCAATACTCTGCGCCGGAAATACATTCTGTTGCGTAGTTGAGAATCTCAAGACCCCAAAGGCCCTTAAGGTTTACATAGTCCTCTTTTTCGTTAAGTGACCAGTTAGGGTGGTTAAGCTGAACAAGGAAGCCTGCCTCATTACATCTTCTGATAATTTCATTAGCACCCTCTACGGAATATACTCTTGTGTGTCCGTCACACTTGAAGGTATCGGGAAATCTTTCCTTTACCCATCCGTATTGATCCTCGCTTGTAGCGGGCTGGAAGGTGCTGTGAGGATCAGGTGAAAATATGTTCATATGATATACTTTCTTTCTCATCCAATCAGCTGTGTTAGCCTCTAATGCGGGGAAGGAAGGGATTGCTTCGTTAACAGAATATTCAGAGCTTGTAAGCGCCAAAAAGCTTTCATCATTCAAGTCGGAGTGGTCAAGAATCACCTCGTGGTCGGTATAGGCAACTATGGAGTAGCCCTGTGCCTTGTACGCATCCTTAACCTGTTCCGGAGTCAAGGTTCCGTCAGAGCAGGTGGTGTGACAGTGCATATTTGCCCTGTACCAGTTAACATCGTTTGGTAAAAGATATTTTTTCATTTTCCAAGTAGCAGCGACTCTTCCTCACTTGTAAGATGTCGCCATTCTCCTCTCCTTAAATTTTCATCAAGAGATATATTTCCAAAGGTAAGCCTTTCAAGATAGGTTATCTTGTTTTTTACTGCGTCAAGCATAAGCTTGATCTGATGGTATTTACCCTCGGTAATAGTTATTTTTCCACTTACGCAATCGGGATAAAGCTCCACCTTACAGGGCTTAGTTACATATCCACCGATATCAACGCCCTTTTCAAGATTGTCCACATCGTCGGGGGACAAGGGATGCTTTGATTTAAATGCGTAGGTTTTTGGCACGTGGTGCTTGGGGGACAAAAGCCTATGGGCGCTGTCTCCGTCATTTGTCAGTATAATAAGTCCAACGGTGTTTTTATCAAGACGTCCGCAGGGAAAAAGATTTTTACGTCTTTCCTCCTCGGGAAGCAGGTCGGTAACTACCATATCCCGTCCGTCCTCCGTAGCGCTTACATAACCCTCGGGCTTATTCAGCATAATGTATGTAAACCTTTTGTAGCTGACAAGCTGACCGTTTAGGCGCACCTCGTCCGTATATGGGTCGATATGAATATCCGATTTTTTTATAGCCTCTCCGTTAACCGTAATCTTTCCTGCACGGGCAAGCTTAGCGCTTTCCGTACGGGTAGCCTTACCCATTTCGGAGAGAAATTTATCTACTCTCAAAGCGGCCTCCAAAATTTTTCTACCTTAAAGTATAACACATTTTATGTAAAAAGTAAACATAATTTACAAATAAAAATTCTCCTATCTATATAATTAGACAGTAATAAACAATTTTCAAAAAAGATATTGATTTTGGGGGCGAAATAGTTTATAATATTATCGAAAAAAATTTATTTCAAGGAGATACTCATATGATTTATTCACACGAAGTAGAACAGATGTGCTCCGTTGCTAAGGGTCCTCACCACGGTCCCGCTCCCATTCCCGAAGAAGGCAAATGGGTAATGGCAAAGCAGATCACAGACATTTCCGGCTACACACACGGTATTGGTTGGTGTGCTCCTCAGCAGGGCGCATGCAAGCTTTCCCTCAATGTTAAGGACGGTATTATTGAAGAGGCTCTTGTTGAGGCTATCGGTTGCTCCGGTATGACTCACTCTGCT
>JAFTHF010000207.1 GCA_017457545.1 Clostridia bacterium | reverse complement strand
TAAGTGGGTCATTAATAGCATCACAGATCTGTACTACGAGAAGGAGTGCGGCAAGAAGTCCGGTTTCCATCATCATAAATACAAGCCAGAAGGTCTGGATTGTGTTCTTGAGTGAGAAGCTCATGTTACAGCCAAAGTCTCCGGCGGCATATGCGACCTTATCGATCATACCAAACTTAGGCTTGCCATTTACATCAAGCTGTCTTTGCTTTGCCATAAAAATTCCTCTTTCTAAATTTATTTTGGTTCATTCGGGATTATCCCGACAGGGTTTACCATTATTAGTATAACTTATATTCTATAAAAATGAGAGTAATTTTTTTATGAAAAGTTGTATTTTTTTAATTATTGGAGAGAAAACTATGTTGTAATTGCACAAAAACTATGATATAATTATTAAAAACTTATCAAATTTTACCATTAAGGAGGAATGCACATGGATTATAAAAATGAGCTTGAGCTGCTGTGTGATACACTTAAAAAGTGCCATGTGCAGTTTCATATTGTAAATGCCAACGATGAATTAAGCCGTAGTGTTTATAAGGGAATAGATATAGTTTTCGGTAAAATTCTCGGTAATACGGGTACGGTAAGTGGACTTCTTGGCGAAATGGAGTCTCGTACGGTATATAAGGTAACAGACGAATTAAAGCTTTGTTATCTGTATATCAAGTTAGCTGACAGTAATGACGAAATATTTGTTTTAGGTCCATATATGCCGGCATCACTTACCCCAAGACAGCTTCTTGAAATATGTGAAAAAAGTGGTGTTTCTCTAAAAAACCAAAGGTACGTAGAGGAGTTTTTCCTTTCTATTCCGGTTATTGATGATGGAAACCCCTTGTTGTCATTGCTAAATGCTTTTCTTGAAAGAATATGGGGTCAGCCTTCCTTTTCGGTGGTAGATGCTTCAAGGGATTTTTCATTTGCTCCCTCGCCTATTAACGAAGCTAACCTTAGCGACGAATTTGATGATGTGCTTCTTAACATGAAATCCATGGAGCTAAGATACAGCTACGAAAATGAAATGATGCAAGCGATAAGCTTGGGACAGATACAAAGGACGAATCAGCTTTTATCCATGTCATCTGAGCAAGTATTTGAAAAACGTTCTCAGGACCCCTTGCGTAATATGAAAAATTATTGTATAATAATGAATACATTATCCCGTAAAGCTGCTGAAAACGGCAAGGTGCATCCTATGTATCTTGATAGAGTATCCTCGGATTTTGCCACAAAAATTGAACAGCTTCCCACTGTGGAGGATGCGCATATATTAATGAAGGATATGTTTAAGACGTATTGTCGCCTTGTAAGAAAGCATTCGATGAAGGACTATTCACCTATAGTGCAAAAGGCGATTGTGCTGATAGAATCGGATCTTTCGGCAAATCTTTCCTTAAGCTCCATCAGCGCAAGTCAATGTGTCAGCGCAGGATATCTTTCCACCGTATTCAAAAATGAAACGGGCAAGACTGTTACCGAATACATTCGCGAAAAGAGGATGAAGCATGCAGCCCACCTTTTAAGCACCACATTTTTGCAGATACAGACCGTTGCACTTCACTGTGGAATTATGGATGTTCAGTATTTTTCAAAAACCTTTAAAAAATATATGGGTATGACGCCTAAGGAATACAGAGACAGTACAAAGGAGTAAGGCGAATTATCCACACGTATCGGCACTTTTTAATTAAAATAATATTGATATAAATTTTTAGGAGGATTACTATGAATATGAAGCTTTCATTCCGTTGGTACGGAAAGGATGACCCCATTTCTCTCGAATATATTTCTCAGATACCCGGTATGCGTTCCATCGTATCTGCGGTATACGATGTT
This sequence comes from Clostridia bacterium, assembly GCA_017457545.1. The sequence goes on along the minus strand of JAFTHF010000207.1, from coordinate 1,239 downwards.
AAGCCCGGCGAGGTTTGGCCTGAGGAAAGTCTTGAAAAAATGAAGGACGTATGCGAAAAAAGCGGACTTATCTTCGATGTTGTCGAGTCAATTCCCGTTCACGAGGACATTAAGCTTGGCAGAGGAGATGTAGACAGGCTTCTTGATGTTTACTGCGAAAATATCCGCAGATGTGCAAAGTACGGTGTAAAGTGTGTTACATATAACTTTATGCCCGTATTCGACTGGACACGTACACAGCTTGATAAAAAGGCACCCGACGGATCCACAAGCCTTGTAATGTACTGGGATCAGATGAGAGGACTTGATCCTCTTAAGGACGATATTCACCTGCCAGGCTGGGATTCAAGCTATACTCAGGACGAGGTAAGAGAGCTTATTAGCGCTTACGGTGAAATCGGTGAGGAGGGACTCTGGAAAAACCTTGAAAAATTCTTAAAGAAGGTTATCCCCGTTGCCGAGGAATGCGGTGTAAGAATGGCTATTCACCCCGATGACCCGCCATATCCTATTTTTGGCTTGCCCAGAGTAATAACAAATGAAGCAAACCTTGACAGATTCCTTGCAATTGTGGACAGCCCTGCCAACAGTCTTTGCCTATGCACAGGCAGCCTTGGCTGCGCATCAAGCAATGATGTTGTAAAAATGGTTCGCAAGTATGCGAAAATGGACAGAATCGCATTTATGCATATAAGAAATGTAAAGAATCTTGAGGACGGCTCCTTCGAGGAAAGAGCACATCTTTCATCCTGTGGCTCACTTGATATTTATGAGATTGTTAAGGCGCTTTGCGAAAATAACTTTGACGGCTATGTTCGTCCCGACCACGGCAGAATGATCTGGGGCGAAACCGGTAAGCCCGGCTACGGACTTTTTGACAGAGCTCTTGGCGCAACTTATATAAACGGTTTGTTTGAAGCTTGCGAAAAAGCATTGAAATAGTATAAAATTAGTGTTATAATAAGGAGAGAACATATGAATAAGAACGTACTTAATACCGACCTTACAGGTAAGGTAGCCGTTGTTACAGGCGCAGGCGGTGTCCTTTGCAGCTATTTTGCCAAGGTATTGGCAAGGGCAGGCGCTAAGGTTGCTTTGCTTGACCTTAATTACGATGCCGCAAAGGGCTTTGCTGATGAAATCAATGCAGAGGGTGGCGTGGCTAAAGCATACTCCTGTAATGTGCTTAATAAGGAAATCTGCTTGGACGTGGCTAAAAATGTACTTGCAGACCTTGGT
>JAFTHF010000206.1 GCA_017457545.1 Clostridia bacterium | reverse complement strand
TCCAAGGTGACTGTCCTCCTCCTCGCCTATAGGCGTCTCGAGGGAAACAGGATCCTGCGCTATTTTCATTATCTCACGAACCTTTTCAGCTGTCATTCCAAGTGCCTCTGCTATCTCGTCAGTGGTAGGCTCTCTGCCAAATTCCTGAAGAAGCTGTCTTGAAATTCTTGAAACCTTATGAATAGTTTCAACCATATGTACCGGAATACGTACGGTTCTCGCCTGGTCAGCAATAGCACGGGTAATCGCCTGTCTTATCCACCATGTAGCGTATGTTGAGAACTTATAACCCTTTGTGCAGTCAAACTTCTCTACCGCCTTCATAAGACCAAGATTGCCCTCCTGAATAAGATCAAGGAATGCCATACCCTTACCAAGATGCTTTTTAGCAATACTTACAACAAGACGGAGGTTTGCCTCAACAATCTTGTTCTTTGCCTTTTCATCGCCTTCCTTCATCTTCTGCGCGAGAATTTGCTCCTGCTCAGAATCGAGAAGGGGTACTCTACCTATTTCCTTGAGATACATTCTTACAGGGTCATCAATAGAAAGACCCTCCTGCATCTTCTCAATGTCCTCAGGACTTATAAGCTGCTCGAGCTCCTTTTCGAGATCATCCACGTCCTCACTGTCGATATCATCGATATTCTTGGATGCACTCTTGATGGACTCATAAATCTCATCAAGCTGATCATTACTGTAGAAGTCCTCAAACTTATCAGCGGCTGTAGGATCCTTGTCCATATCGGACATATCAACCTTAGCGCTTTCAATAAGCTCACTCAAATCGTAATTCTTCTCTGAAATCATTTTCTACCCCACTTATTTTTTGCTTTTAAACAAATTTTCAAGCGAATCAATGCTTGATGATGATTCATCCTTGTTTTTTTCTGCCTTTAAGGATTTAATGCATGAATCAAGTACGTCCGCTCCATTTGAATCCAAGCGTTGTCTTTCAATAACCATTTTTGTAATTCTGGATATTTCATTTATGTTAAAATTCTCCTCAACAAATGCAATATCGAATTTGCCGTTTGTCTTGTAGCATTCTACCATTTTTTCAAATACCCGACGATTAAATGATGTAACAAAATCGTCAGGAATCAAAGCGCTTGAGCATTTATTTAAATGCTCATCGTGAAGCTGCATAAGACCAAGTATTGCTTCTTCTACCTTACTTGCCTTCATATTTGCTGCACTGTCCGGATTAATTCTATCCCCTATTCCACTTGATGCACGGTATATTTCGTTCATCTGGGTTGTTTTTTCATTTTTTGCGTTACGCTTTATAGCTCTATTAACATCTCTTTTCAAGCTGTCAAGAGGTATTTCAAGAAGCTTTGATGTATGTTGACAATACAAATCCCTTTCTACATTAGAGGGATAAGAAGCGATTATTTTACATATTTCAGATGAAGCCTTAACTCTGTTTTCAAAGACTGAAATATCAAGCCTTGAAAGAATCTTGTCCACCTCAAACTCAAATCTGCTTTTCGAGCCTTCAAGTAAGTCTGTAAATCGGTTTGCGCCGAATTTCTTAATAAACTCATCAGGGTCCTTAGCACCATTCATTTTAAGAATTTTAACGTCTATCCCGACCTCTTGCAGAAGTCTGAAGGCCTTATCAGCTGCCTTTTGACCGGCTTCGTCACTATCGTAGGATATGACAACCTTCTTGGTATAACGTGAGAAAATTCTGGCATGCTCAGGTG
>JAFTHF010000205.1 GCA_017457545.1 Clostridia bacterium | reverse complement strand
GCTCTGACCAGCAGAATGGGTACAGGGGGGGGCAACACGCCAATGATACTTAACAAAATATTTGCGTTGGATAGAGCCTCTTTCAATCAGGGTGCAAACGCTCAATACAATTTTGAAATTACAGACAGTGGTATAAATTCAACTCTTGTTGCTAAAGGTCCTTCTGCAATTACAGCACAAGAAGTTGTACGCCGTTTGACACCGCTTGAGTGCGAACGTCTGCAAGGTTTTCCTGACCTTTGGACTGATATAGGAGAATACATAGACAGCAAAGGTAAACAGCGTAAGCTCGCAGACAGTGCAAGATATAAGGCACTCGGTAACAGCATTGCTATACCGCCGTGGTTTTATGTTCTGCAAAAGCTCAACCTCTGCTGTGGTGCGGATCACACAATGGCAAGTCTGTTTGACGGTATAGGCGGTTTTCCGCTGATATGGGAAATGCTCAACGGTGAAGGCTCATGTATATGGGCTTCAGAAATAGAGGACTTTCCTATTGCAGTAACAAAAGTAAGATTCCCGGAGGAATAACAAAATGGCACTTACTATTAAAATTGCTTTCTTGATTTTGGCTGTGCTTTTCTTTTTAGCAAGTTTAAGTGCAAACGATATTAAGAGAGCCTACTTAGAGCTTACGGCTGCAACCGTAATTTCCGTGTTGCTGTTGGTAAGTATGAAACTCTTTTAGGAGGTTGTAAATTATGGGTGATATGAAGGAGGCTTTTGAGCCTTACAGAGAAAAACACCGTCAGAGAGTTGCTAAAAACCCTGAGCGTATTGCCTACGCTAAAAAGCAGCTTGAAGAACACGGTATTGAATACACCTTAAAGAATGAGGCTACAGGACATTTTCACTGCCGCCGTAAAACTGATGATGCACTCATTCAGTTTTGGGCTGGTACAGGTAAGATTATGGGCCGTAATATCAGAGGTATTCACAACCTCATTAAGGTGTGTGAGGGTGAGGTATAATGGACTGCTGCCCTATCTGTGGGAAAGAAGCAACTCTCTTACCGTGCTTTGATGTGAGAGAGCCTACACAAAGAAATTGTGCAGTAATACATACAGACGGCAGTACAGATTGTCCTGCAAGTGCCTTCACCCCCCCCGTTAAGTATCAGGCCTTTAACGCTGATTGCTTAACGGGTATGCGTCTATTAGAAGATAAATCTATTGACCTTATCCTTTGTGATTTACCCTATGGCACTACCCGTAATAAATGGGATATGGTAATACCCTTTGCGGACCTGTGGAGGCAATACGAACGGATCATAAAGGATAATGGCGCAATAATTCTTTTCTCAGACGGATTATTTACAGTGCGGCTTATTCAATCGAATACAAAGCTGTGGCGTTATAACTTAGTGTGGGACAAAGGCAGAGGCTGTGACTTTCTTAACGCCAACGTCAAGCCTCTCAAATGCCATGAGGATATTGTGGTGTTCTACAAGAAAAAGCCCACGTATAACAAGCAGGTGTGGTACTCCACTCCCTACAAGCCTATCACGAATGGTAGTTTATCCGATAACTACGGAGAGCGTGGTACAGCAACAAGCGAATCAAAGAACGGTGAAAGAAACCCTCTCACTATTCTTTCCTTTGCCAAGGACGGCAAAAAGTTACACCCTACTCAAAAGCCGGTTGCATTGTTGGAGTGGTTGATAAAGACCTACACAAATGAGGGCGAAACGGTCCTTGATAACTGCTTCGGTAGTGGCTCTACATTGGAGGCGGCGCTTAACTGCGGTAGAGCCTGTATCGGTTTTGAAAAAGAAACCCGGTACTACGATATGACCGCTGACAGATTAACTAAGAACGGAGGAAGTTGATGTGTGGCAAAAAAAACGGTATTACTCAATAAGTTTTTCAGGCGGCAAAGACAGTACAGCACTTACCCTTGAATGGCTTAAAAGGCATATCTGCGATCACGTCAACTATCCTTTGGACGAAGTGCTATACTGTGACACTTGGAAAGAATTTCCGTCTATGGTGGAACACATAGCT
>JAFTHF010000204.1 GCA_017457545.1 Clostridia bacterium | reverse complement strand
TTAGGATATGTAATATAATAAATACAGATGCTAACGTTAAGTTAGGCAACATAAAAATACTTTTTCTTTGTGTTTCGGCTATTCTCAGTGAGATATCTTACAATAAAGAACTGACAGTTAATGCAGACATGACCGATTACGGCATTAAAATAAGTATATTAACAGATGTGAAAAATGGAAATTTTCTTGAGGGAGTGGTTGATTTTTCCAAAGAATATCCTCTTATTTCCTCAAAAGCGCTTTATATAAATTCTCTATGTAATATAGAGGGAATAGAGCTTACCTTTGAGAATAAGGATTATAAGGCAGAAATTGGTTTTACATATCCACAGGGCGAAGCACATGAATTTGAGATACTTGCTCCCGAATTGTATGTGGACGATGATGATATCAAGGAGCTTTTTGACTTGATTTTTAATAACGGTATGGAAATTTAATAACAAAAACCACCTTTTCGGTGGTTTTTCTCTATTTAGAAAGAAGCAGAAGAGATAAAAGAGTAAGAATAATATTGTTGTCATTATTCTTTTCTGCAGCTATAAGAATGATAAGTCCAAGAAGAAGCAGCTCCTCCTTGTCAATTCCGTTAAGAATTTCATTAATAGGCAGAGAAAATAAATTTGTTGGCTGTGACTGCTCAGAAGAAGTATCCGTAATGCTTTCAGGCTTTTCTTCAATGTTCTCAGCTACAAAATCAGCAATTTCGTCCTCTTCCTTTTCAATGATAATTTCCTCTGACCGTGTAATTTCTTCATTATAGGCGGGGGAGTGTGCGGTTTTTACAGCATCTGTATAAACGGGGCGATGCTCCTTAACGGTTGGCTCCTCCATTACCTTTGAGAAACGGTTTCCACTGTAATTTTTCGGTATGTTCAAGCTTGTATGACGTGTGTACATATTATCACCTTGTAAGCTTAACTATCTCGGCAAGCTGCTCCAGCCTTAAAATATTGTCTATCATATCGCATCTTGACTTACTCATAAATGGCTTAAGTGAACGGAGCAGAGCCACATTTTTTGTTTGAGTATATTTGTCTAATTTAGACACATCCAGCCACTTTTTTGATGCTTCCTCCGTTTTTTCTTCTGCACTCTCCTCACTTTTACTATCTTCCTTATTACCCGATATAGCCTCTACAACCTTAGGCAGAGCATCTGATATATCTCCGTCCTTGTTATTTTTTACAATGTCGGATATTTTGTTAAGAAGCTCAGGGTTTGAAAGCACGGAGGACACCATATTACCGATATCGTTATCCATTATTTTTTGCCACTCCCCTTAAGTATTTCGGTAACTCTTTCAATATCCTGATTTGTAAGGGAGGAAAGGGTGGCACGGATCTTTGACATATCCTCAGGTCGTTTTGCATTTTTAAGAATGTCGCTGCCTGATTTTGATACCGCATACTGAATAGTCTGCCACAGCCTGTCGTCACTCATCTTAAGAATCATATTTATGGTCTTTTCATCAATTTTCATAATTAATCTCCTTAACTGTACTGCTATTATTTTATGCTGTATTTAATTTCTTGACATTGTTATTTTCGGATGATATACTTTAATTGAGGTGATTTGATGAAAATACTTGTTTTCTCCGATTCCCACGGTAGAGGGAAAAGAATAGTAGATGCCATTAAGGACCACGGCGGCGCTTGCGATGCTGTGATTTTCCTTGGGGACGGGGTAGGGGAAATAGATTATGTTAAGGCGCAGTTTCCTAATCTTATATTCCTTTCCGTCAGGGGCAACTGTGACCTTTTTGCCCCGGACCACATAAGAGAGGACGCACTTATTGATATTGACGGCATTAAAATTTATCTTGCCCACGGTCATAAGCACAGAGTAAAGCTGACCTATGATATTATTGTAACCCACGCAGCATCCTTAGGCGCTGATGCCGTGTTTTTCGGTCATACACATATTCCCCATAGCTCCTGTGAATATGTTGGAGATAAAAGAATTCAGCTTTTTAACCCCGGAAGCATAGGTACAGGCAGCACCTACGGTGTAGTAAATACCGTAAAGGGTGTCCTTGTCACCGGCTTTGGAAATGTGTAAATTCTTTTTAAAAAAATAAAAACCTATTGCAACTTCTAACATAATATGTTAGAATTAAGATACGAAAATATGGTTTACGGAGGATAAACTAATGGAAAAGAAATTAAGAATCGGTATTATCGGTTGTGGTGGTATCGCTAATAGCAAGCACATGCCTTCACTCGCTAAGCTTGATAATGTAGAGATGGTTGCATTCTGCGATATTATCGAGGAGAGAGCAGTTAGCGCTGCTAAGAGATTCGGTATTGAGGGCTCAAAGTCCTATGTTGACTACAAGGAGCTTCTTAAGGACGAAACAATTGATGTTGTACACGTATGTACACCTAACAGAAGCCACAGCTTCATTACTGTTGACGCTCTTGAGGCAGGTAAGCATGTAATGTGTGAAAAGCCTATGGCTATTAACTCTGTTGAGGCTAAGAAGATGGTAGACGCAGCTAACCGTACAGGCAAGATGCTTACAATCGGCTACCAGAACAGACAGAGAAAGGACGCAAAGTACCTTAAGGCTGAAGCAGACGCAGGTGTATTCGGTGACATCTACTACGCAAAGGCAACGGCTCTCCGCCGCCGCGCAGTTCCCACTTGGGGCGTATTTATCAACGAGTATGAGCAGGGTGGCGGTCCCCTTATCGATATCGGTACACACGCACTTGACCTTACTCTTTGGACAATGGATAACTACAAGCCCAAGTACTGTGTAGGTACTACATATCATAAGCTTAACAGCCAGACAGAGTCTGCTAACGTATTCGGTCAGTGGAAGCCTGAGGAATTTACAGTTGAGGACAGCGCATTCGGCTTTATCGTAATGGAAAACGGCGCTACAATCAATCTTGAGTCCGCATGGGCTATCAACATGACAGATACTAAGGAGGCTTGC
>JAFTHF010000025.1 GCA_017457545.1 Clostridia bacterium | reverse complement strand
TGAAAGAAGCTTGGTAATTTTATCTGCCGTATCTTCCTTTATTTCGGGAGAGGAAATTTCCATTTCATAATCAATGAAAACTATATTTTTAAGCTTAGATTCAGGAACGTAAACGTCAATGACCTTCATTTCATCAGGGAAATTACGGGCAAGGCGTTCCTTGATTTCCTCACATTCCATAAAGGAATTGATCTTTATATCCAAAAACTCGCATTCACTCTCTACACCGACAGGAAGAGGTACTGCAAATACAATTCTCGGCTGAGGGTTAAAGCCCTCGCTATACCAGATATCAATGCCTGCACGAAGCATTATTCTCTGCATTGTTTTTGCTGTATCAAGATGGGAAATGTACATAAGAGAGCCATATTTTTTAAACTTGACTCTGATTGGAATTATTTCATTTTGGGGCACCATGTTACATCTCCTCCCAGTTTATTAGCTCCACAGCCTGAGCATTTTTCCTTGCAGTTGGGGGTTGTTACGCTTTCATACGCCTTTTTGCTCTCGGAAATTAAGAACTTCTTGCTTACGCCGATATCAATAACATCCCAAGGAAGAATTTCATCATATCCCATTCTGCGATTCGCATAGAATGATGGGTCGATATTACACTTCTCGAATACATCCATCCACTTATCGTAATCAAAGTATTCGTCCCAGGCATCAAAGCGCATTCCCTGCTTAACGGCGCACGCAATAGCCTTTGACAAGCGACGGTCACCCTTTGAGAATACAGCCTCAAGACGGGAAACCTTTGCCTCGTGCCAGTTGTATCTTACCTTACGGTCTGTAATCTTTTCCCCAAGGAATTTCTGCTTATCGCAAAGCTCATCAAGGGAATTCTGTGGTTCCCATTGGAAGGGTGTGTGGGGCTTAGGTACAAAGCAGGAAACGGAAACCGTTACGCTAACAGGCTTTTTAGGTCTTGTTTGCTGTGGCATTTTATAGAATTCGTCAATTACGTGCTTTGCAAGGACGGAAATACCCTCTATATCCTCATAGGTTTCGGTTGGTAAGCCGTTCATGAAATAAAGCTTAACCATGCTCTTACCACCCTCAAATGCCAATCTTACAGCATTCATAAGGTCCTCTTCGTAAAGGTTCTTATTAATGGCATCACGAAGACGCTGTGTACCTGCCTCGGGGGCAAAGGTAAGTCCCGACTGTCTTATAGAGCTTACCTTGTCCATAAGCTCCTTTGTAAAGCTATCTGCACGGAGTGAGGGTAAGGAAAGATTTACCTTTGCGGGATTTGTCCACTCAAGAAGCATATCTGTTGCCTCATGCAAGCATGAATAGTCGCTGATTGAAAGTGATGTAAGTGAAATTTCGTTATATCCTGTATTCTTGAAAATTTCCTTTGCCTGAGAATTAAGCACCTCAGCGCTTTTCTCTCTTACAGGACGGAAAACCATACCTGCCTGACAGAAGCGACAGCCTCTTATACAGCCACGGAAGGTTTCAAGCATTATTCTGTCGTGGACTGTTTCGATAAAGGGTATAATAGGCTTTAAAGGAAAGTATGACTTATTTAAGTCGGATACTATTCTCTTAGCTACTCTTTTGGGAACGTCCTCATATTTAGGCTCAAAGGACTTGATGGTGCCGTCATCGTTATATTCAACATCATAAAGTGACGGAACATAAAAGCCCTCTAAGTGAGACGCCTCACGAAGAAATGCGCTCTTTGTATATGTGCCGTCCTTTTTCATTTTCTTCATAAGGTTGGCAAGCTCAGGCAACGCCTCCTCTCCCTCTCCAATGCTGAAAATATCATAAAAATCGGCAACAGGCTCTGCATTGTATGCGCAAGGTCCACCTGCAAGTAAAACAGGCGCATCCTCCCCTCTATCCTTAGCGTAAATAGGAAGACCTGCAAGGTCTATCATATTTACAGCTGTTGTATAGCAAAGCTCGTACTGTAAGGAGGTGG
>JAFTHF010000203.1 GCA_017457545.1 Clostridia bacterium | reverse complement strand
TAATTATGGGATAGAGCTTGCCTGTCTTTTCACAAAGCATGGTGTAACGCCAGTCCTGATGGGTAAGTCCCTTAAAGGTGTATGTCCAGTTGGCAGTTAAGCGAATACCCCAATAGCATACTGCAATAAGGGTAAGCACACCGAGAATATTAAGTCCGTTTACTATGGAATAGCCGACAAGAATTACTATTGGGGCTACACTCCAATAGGGGTCATATACTGAGGAATTTTTAAAAATAAGGCTGAAGATGAAGCAGACAATTGTTGCTACCGTATCGGCTATAAGCAGATTTATGGGTGTGGAGAACGGAAGGTAGCTGTACTGCCCTATTCCCACAAGGGTGCATATTACGTAAATCAACGTAACTGCAATAAAGCTAAGGGGTCTTGATTCCTTGATTTTCATAAGTGCTCCTTACAATGTTTTTATCAGTATATCATATTTTATTTAAAAATTCAACGATATATATTGCTTTAATTACTTGATTTCACGAATTTGTTATGATACAATTATATTATCCAATATATTTTACGGAGGAACCCGATTATGAGTAAAAAGGATACACAGAGCATACTTGATGAATTTAAGAATGCTCCTAAGGAAGAAAGCGTTAAATCAGACAGAAAGCTTAAGGTAGGTATTATCGGTACCGGCTGGATTGCAGACGCACACGCACAGAAGTATAAGATGATGGAGGACGTTGAGGTTGTTGCTCTTGCAGACCTTATTCCCGGCAAGGCTGAAAAGTTTGCTGAGAAATGGGAGCTTACAGACGCAAGATGCTATCTCTCTCACAAGGAGCTTCTTGATGCTGAAACAGACCTTGATGCAGTTTCTGTTTGTACATATAACAGAACTCACGCTGAGTGCTCTATTTACGCACTTAAGAAGGGAGTTCACGTTCTTTGCGAAAAGCCTATGTGTGTAACACTTGAAGAGGCTGTTGAAATGCGCAAGGCAGAAAAGGAAAGCGGAAAGATTCTTTCTATTGGCTTCCAGCCCAGAATGAATCCCAACATGAAGAAGGTTAAGGAAATTTGCGAGTCCGGTGTGCTTGGTGAAATTTACTACATTCAGACAGGTGGCGGACGCCGTCGTGGTATTCCTACACCCTTTGGCACATCCTTTATTGAGGACGGCACAGCAGGCATCGGCGCTATGGGTGATATCGGCTGCTACTCTCTTGATATGGTGCTTAATGCTATCGGTTATCCCAAGCCCCTTACAGTAACAGGCTACACATCCAACTTCTTCGGTATTGACCCCAAGAATTATCCTTGGCATCCCGAATATGCTGAAAAGTTTGAGGTTGAGGACTTTGCAGCCGGCTTTATCCGTCTTGAGGGTGGTATTATTCTCGACTTCCGTATTGCTTGGGCAATGAATCTTGACACCCCCGGTGATACAATTATTATGGGTAAGAAGGGCTCACTCCGTATCCCCTCCACAGAGTGCTGGAACGGTTCAGTTGGCGGTCCTATGAAGATATACAGCGAAATGGCAGGCTCACAGGTTTGCACAGAGATTCCTCTCCTTCCCGACGGAGATTGCTTCTATCACAAGGTTCGTTCCTTCCTTGATGCAATCCTTACAGGTGGCAAGTCTCCTGTTCCCTCTGAGCAGATTATTATTAATCAGGCTATTATTGACGGTATTGTAAACTCAGCTAAGCTTGGTAAAGAGCTTGCAATTGAAATTCCCGAGGTGTAATATGAAAAATCTTAAGGTTGGTATTCAGCTTTATTCCCTTCGTGACGAGCTTGCGAAGGATATGGACGCTACACTTAAAAAAGTTAAGGAGATGGGCTACGATTATGTAGAGTTTGCCGGCTTCTATGACAAGAGCGCTGAGGAAATTAAAGCGCTTCTTGATAAGCACGGTCTTACTGCTGTTTCCATTCACCAGAGCCTTGACCCATATCTTAGCGAAAATGCAGATGAATTTGTTAAATTCGTTAAGACTATCGGCATTAAGTACAGCGCTGTTCCATGGATGGACAAAAAAGTATTTTACGATGAAACAAAATATGCAGAGTTTGTTGCTAATATGAAGAAGGTTGCTAAGCTTCTTTCCGATAACAACATCGCACTTTGCTACCACAATCACGACTTTGAGTACGAAAAGATTGATGGCGAATATATTCTTGACAGACTTTACAAGGACGTTCCCGAAATTATGACCGAGCTTGACCTTTGCTGGGTTAAGTACGGTGGCGAGGAGCCTGTAAGATATATAAATAAGTACGCTAAGCGCAGCGGCATAGTTCATTTCAAGGATTTCTATGCTAACGCTATGGGTGGCGGACCTGTTTATGCTCTTATTGACGAAAACGGTAAGGAAATCGAAAGCAAGAAGCCTACACAGGCAGAAACAGGCTTCAGATTTACTCCTCTCGGCAAGGGACTTCAGGACTTTAAGTCCATTCTTGAGGCAGTTAAGGATAGCGACATTGAGTACGTTATTTACGAAAAGGACGCATGGTATGATGCAGATCCCTTTGAGGAAGCGCTTATCAGCCGTCAGTTCCTTAAGAACGAGCTTGGTATTTAACTAAAAAAGACGGTGCAGCTGCACCGTCTTTTATTTTTAACTATTGATTACTTCCTCAAAGGCAGGTATATCGTAGCTTGCAATATAAATGCCGTACTCCTCACCCTCATGGGTAAATCTGTATATGCCGTATGAATCACATTTCACATCATTACTGTCAACTACGCAAACGCCTTCAACATTAAATTTTGGATCCTGAGGATCCATATCCGGCATTATGCTGAGAAGCTTAACCTTTCCGTTCACCCTTTCAAGATACGCACCCTCGCTTACAGGAATTTCATATTTTCTTTCAAGGTCGGTTATGTAAATTGTGTTATTCTTTTTATACACTCTTAAGGGCAATATAAAGCAACTTAGCTTTGACAGATCATAAAGCTGCTCCTCTCTCTTGTAGGAGAAGTCTATTGTATCAATTTTCTTTGAATCATAGGGGAACATAAGCTCATCAAGGGCTACGCGCACCATAGAATCATAAGAACGCTCCGCCTCAAGCTCTTCCTCGGATTTATTTTCCTCGGGCTTCAGATTTCTTATACATTTTTTGTTCCAGAGCATTACTCCGTATCCGACAGCAAATCCCACCATAAATACGGGGAAAATCTTAAATAACTGCTCCTCTCCCTTTGTTGCGGCAATCAGTGCAATAATACCGATAAGCAAAAACATAGCCACGAGAGTAAAATCGTTAATGAGTTTATTTTTTCTTGGAATTTTTTCTTCAAGACGGAAATCAAGCTTTTTCATTTCCGCATCGCAAAGCTTTTCTTCGGTAGATTCTGACAAATTCCCTTTTGCAAACTTGTCTGCGTGGAAAACGGAATTTTTACGTCCAAGAGTATTATCTGTTGAAAATACAGGCTTCATTTAATCACCTCCATAGTGTATAAATATGATATCATATTGCAGAAATAATGTCAATAGATGTTGTCAGGCTACAAAAAATATGGTAAAATATATTTGAGAGCATATCCTGTTATAAAGGAGATTATTATGAAGGTTTTATTAGTTAACGGAAGTCCTCACGAGCATGGCTGCACCTATACTGCCCTTTGCGAGATTGAGAAAACACTTAATGAATGTGGAATAGATACTGAGATATTCTGGATAGGCAACAAGCCTATCGGTGGCTGCATTGCGTGTATGAAATGCAGAGAGCTTAAAAAATGCGTATTTGACGATGTGGTAAATGAGGCACGTATTAAGGCATATGAGGCTGACGGGTTTGTATTCGGAACGCCTGTCCACTATGCTGCTCCATCGGGAAATATTACTTCATTTATGGATAGGCTTTTCTACTCCGAGGCTTGCGGCAACAAGGCTGCTGCGTTTTATCTTAAGCCTGCAGCTGCTATTACTGTGGCAAGACGTGCAGGTACTACTGCAGCCTTCGACCAGATGAACAAATATTTTACCATTTCTCAGATGCCCATAGTATCCTCAAAATACTGGAATATGGTTCACGGCGCATTCGCTGAGCAGGTAAATGAGGATAAAGAGGGACTGCTTACTATGCGTGTCCTTGCAAGAAATATGGCATATATGCTTAAATGCCTTAAGGCAGGCAAGGATGCAGGAGTTCCACTTCCCGAAAAGGAAAAGGGAGTATCTACTAATTTTATACGTTAATCGACACGTATAGGGGAATTTTTAAGGAAAAGAGGTGTAAAAATGCATTTTGTAAAGGCTAAAGGAATATTATCCGCAAAAAACGGAATGAATATATAC
>JAFTHF010000202.1 GCA_017457545.1 Clostridia bacterium | reverse complement strand
GTAAAATGCAATGAGGTTATCAAGGACGAAAACGGTAAGGTTATTGAGCTTCACTGTACAGCCGATCTTGAATCCGGCAACGGTAATCCCATTGATGGACGCAAGGTTAAGGGAACAATTCATTGGATCAGCGCTCAGAATGCAAAAGAGGTTACTCTTATGCTTTACGATAAGCTTTTCACTATTGAAAATCTTTCCGATATACCCGAAGACAAGACATACAACGATTATCTCAATCCCGATTCACTTGTTAAGATTGAAAAGGCATTGGTTGAAAAGTCTCTTGAGGGTGCTGAGGATGGAGAAAAGTTCCAGTTTGTAAGAAACGGCTACTACTGTAAGGATTCCAAATATGAGAATACCTTTAACAGAATAGTAGGTCTTAAGGACAGCTATCCTAAAAAATAAGGAATAAACATAAAAAACAGGGAGAAATCCCTGTTTTTTGTTGACTATTTTTCCATACTATGATAAAATAAAGATAACAAAATTACCAAGTGAGGAGAAGCTTGATATGTTAAGACAAGAAAAATTAGATTACGCTCGCAGAGCAGCTGCAGACGGTATGGTTCTTTTAAAGAACGATAACGGCACACTTCCTATTTCCCTTGATTCAAAAATTGCACTTTTTGGTACAACCTCATATAGAGGCTTTAGAATGGGTTGGGGCTCAGGTGATATGATGGCACAGAGAACTGTGCAGATTTTTGAGGGCTTAAAGGCTGCCGGATATTCAGTTAATGCTGAAATTGAAAAGATTGCTCTTGATTGGGTTGATGCTCATGCAGAGGAGTATAAGGGCTATAACAGAGAATGGAATAAATGGGTATACAGATTTAACGAATTTGATATTTCTGATGATGATATTGCAAATGCTGCTAAGGTATCTGACGTTGCAGTTATTACTATCGGTAGATGTAGTGGAGAGGCTGACGACCTTAAGAACGAGGAAGGCTTCCATAAGCTTCATAAGGAGGAGCTTGACCTTATAAAGAGAGTATCAAGTGTATTTTCAAAGGTTGTATTATTGCTTAACGTATGTGGAGTAATTGATCTTACACCTATTGAAGCTTTAAATATTGATTCTATAGTTGATGTTTCTCTTTGCGGTGAGCAGCTTGGTAACTCAGTTGCTGATATTGTAAGCGGAAAGGTTAATCCCAGCGGTAGATTATCAACTACATGGGCTAAAAAATACGAGGATTATCCCACACGTGAGGGAATAGATACACTTGTAGTTCCATATAATGAAGGAATTTATGTAGGCTACAGATATTTTGATACCTTTGGAGTTGAGCCAAGATATCCCTTCGGCTACGGACTCTCATATACCGACTTTGCAATGAAATCCTATGATCCACAGATTGAAGGACCTATTGTTGATTTCTGCGTTGAGGTTGAGAATACAGGTAAGGTTGCAGGCAGAGAGGTTGTTCAGTGCTACATTTCTGCACCTGATGGAAAGATGGAAAAGGCATATCAGGAGCTTTGTGCATATGTAAAAACTGACGTAATTAAGCCCGGTGAAAAGGAAGAGGTTGTTGTTTCCTTTGATCTTACCGAAATGGCTTGCTATTGTGAAAAGTGTGCTAAGTATGTTCTTGAACCTGGTAAGTATGTTGTAAGAGTAGGTAATTCCTCAAGAAATACAAAGGTTGCCTTTATAATTAATGTAGAAAAATTGGTTGTTTGCTCCGTTGTAAGTAACAGATTGGTTCCTGAAGAGGGAACACTTAATCTTCTTAGCAAGAAGGATGCTACACCTTATACATATGATGGAGAAGCAGAGGAGATTGCAAATGCTCAGGTTTTGGAGCTTGATTGCGACTCTGTTGAACCCGTTATTTGCGAAAAATATGAGGATAATATGCCTAAAGAGCTTGTTGCTAAGAATGACGGCAAATTATATACTCTTGAGGACGTAGAAAATAATATTTGTGATATTGAGGATGTAGTAGCTCAGTTCAGCGATGAAGAGCTTTCATATATGCTTAACGGTGTTATTTACAGTGGCTCTGATGCCAATGCAAATGTAGGTAGCATGTCATCTAAGGTACGTGGTGCTGCAGGTGAAATGTGGACAAGTGACAAGTATAAGATTCCTACAAATGCTTGTGCTGACGGTCCTTCCGGTGTTCGTCTTGCTATGTTTAATACTCCTGAAAGCGATGATTCCGATATTGCAAAGGAAGTAGTTTCTTATCCTTCCGGTACTTGTCTTGCTAATTCATGGGACAGAGACGCTGCATATATGCTTGGTGTATGCGTTAGAGATGATCTTGAATATACAGATATTGAGGGCTGGCTTGCTCCAGGTGTTAATATTCACAGAAACCCCTTAAACGGTAGAAACTTTGAGTATATGTCAGAGGATCCCTTACTTGCAGGTAACATCGGTGCTTATATTACAATCGGTGTACAGTACGACGAAGACGGTGAGCCTACAGGCAGATATGTAACAATTAAGCATTTTGCTTGTAACAACATAGAATACGAGCGTGGATTATCCGACAGCAGAGCAAGTGAAAGAGCTCTTCGTGAGATTTATCTTAAGCCATTCCAGATTACCGTAACCACAAGTGCACCTCTTGCCGTTATGACTGCATACAATAAGATTAATGGCGAATTTGCAGCTACAAACTTCGATCTTCTCAACGGTATTTTGAGAGGAGAATGGGGATATGACGGTATGGTTATGACAGACTGGAATAATGCAGCTGTTCCCAAGAGACATGCAATTGCAGGTAATGACCTTATTATGCCGGGCTGTCACAGAAGTAAGATTCTTGACGGACTTAAGGACGGCACTCTTCCAAGGGCAGATGCTCAGGCTTGTGCTGTAAGAATTCTTTTAACAATTTTAAGAAGTAATTTTTTAATTAAGAGAAGAAAAAACAAGTAAAAGAATGACAGGGGACACACGGAAAATCCGGGTGTCCCCCATGTCAAAAATAATTTAAAAAAATTTTAAAATTCCACTTGACAAAGCATACTATGTATGTTATAATGACGTAGCAAAAAGAAGTAGAACTCTCCGTTCTCACCCAATTACATACGGTAGATTGAGGTTAATACATTGTACATTCACCATAAATGAGTGTATTTTCTGTGTGTGCGGAGAAGATATTTCTTACGCACAATTTTTATTTTTATGACTTAACTGTCAGCTTTTGAACTAATTGGAGGTGCATAATATTAGCGCGAAGGAATTGTCTATCAATGAAGAAATCAAGATTAAGGAAGTAAGAGTAGTTTCCGATAACGGAGAGCAGCTCGGTCTTATGTCTTCAGCAGAGGCACTTGAAAAGGCATTTGCTAAGGGACTTGATCTTGTACTTATCGCTCCTACAGCGGTTCCACCTGTATGTCGTATAATGGACTACGGTAAGTTCCGTTACGAAAGAGATAAGAAGGAAAAGGAAGCAAAGAAGAAGCAGCAGACTATTGAGACTAAGGAAGTACAGCTTTCTTGCAGAATTGATACACACGATTTTAACACAAAAGCGAATAATGCAATCCGTTTCTTAAAGGGTGGAGATAAGGTTAGAGTAGTCCTCTCATTCAGAGGTAGAGAAATGGCTCATACTGATACAGGTGCTGAGCTTATTGCTAAGTTTATCGAGACATGCTCCGAATACGGAACAACAGATAAGGCTCCTGCACTTGACGGCAGAAAAATGAGCGTTATCATTTCACCAATTAAGAAATAATTTAAAACCGTACACTATGTATTGAAAGGAAAATATATCATGGGAAAGATTAAAACACATAAGGCTTCAAGCAAAAGATTTTCTTTGACTGGCACAGGCAAAGTAAAAATGTTTCACGCACAGCACCGTCACAACCTCGGTCTTAAGACTGCAAAGCGTAAGAGAAATCTCCGTTCCGGTTCTTACTTGAGCGAGAGCATGGCTCCTACAATCAAGAAACTTATCAACAAATAAGTCTGTGTTAATCTAACAAGGAGGATTTTTAAGATGGCTAGAGTAAAAGGCGCAATGATGGCGCGTAAGAGAAGAAATAAAGTATGAAAGATGGCAAAGGGTTACTGGGGTGCAAAGAGCAAGCACTTCAAGATGGCTAAGCAGGCTGTTATGAAGAGCGGCAACTATGCATTTGCAGGCCGTAAGATGAAGAAGAGAGATTTCCGTTCTCTTTGGATCACAAGAATTTCTGCACAGGCAAAGGTTTGCAGTATCAACTACTCCAGACTTATGCACGGTCTTAAGCTCGCAGGTATCGATCTTAACAGAAAGATGCTTGCTGAGATCGCTGTATATGATAAGGACGCTTTCGCAGCTCTCTGCGAAAAGGCAAAGGCACAGCTTTAATCTTTTTGAAAAAAACCCGCAATTTT
>JAFTHF010000024.1 GCA_017457545.1 Clostridia bacterium | reverse complement strand
AGCGCTTTCAGATATTAAGGCAGTCCTTTTATTCTTTACCTCAACAGGCTGAGTGTAGGTTTCTTCGGTAAAGGTATTCCAGCTTTTACAGGAGGGACATCTGCCAAGCCACTTTGGGCTTTGGTAGTCACATTCTGTACAAACATAAACAGTTTTACTTTTCATTTATATTTCCTTTATATTTTTATTTCTGAGTTTATTCTATCATGGCTAGCTTAGTTTGTCAACATTGCCACTAAGGACACTTGTCGCAATAATAAGACAAATGCTTTTTTGGTAATCAGGGCTTTTAAGGCTTTCAAGCTCCTTATCATTTGACAAAAAGCCACACTCGATAAGCAGAGCAGGACAGGAAAGATTTGTCAAAACATAGATAGAATCCGTAGATGCTTTTATAGCCCTTTTGTTATCATTTTGCATATACGTTATGCAATTTTTCTGTACATTTTCTGCTAAAAGTCGGCTATTTTCGTTGTTTTTAGAATAATAAACCTGAAGTCCGCTGTATTTTTTATCGGAGAACTTGTTCATATGAATGCTGATAAAAACAGGGCTTTCGTATTCCTTGACTATTCTTACACGGTTTTTAAGGTCGTATATTTTCTTCTTTCCCTTGTAGCTATCAAGGTCACCGTAATGGTCATAAAGAAGGGTGTCGGTATCCCTTGTCATTCTTACATCATTGCCGTTTAGCTCAAAAATAAGGGAGAGCGCTTTTGATATTTCAAGGTTAAGCTCCTTTTCCATAGTGCCGTCATCGGCAATAGCGCCTCCGTCCTCCCCACCGTGACCTGCATCAATAACATATGTTATTTTGTCGTTTTTGTTCACCGTGGGAGTTGACCTTTCTTTATCACTTATAAGCCTGTTAAACACAGTTGAGAAAAGAAGAGTTGATAATACAATTAAAATCACAAGAAGAATATAGGTAAGAATATAGCCGTAGCTTTTTTGCTTATTCATATAGCACCTCACAGATTTGGTACTATACAGTATATTTATAAAACAGAAAAAATATACTAGTCTATTCTGTACACCTTTTTTGCATTGTTATAGGTAATTTCAGCCACGTCCTCAAGGGAAATCCCCTTGATTTTTCCTATTTCCTCTGCAGTTTTTATTACATAATGAGGGTGATTCATCTGACCTCTGTACGGTGTTGGCGGAAGATAAGGCGCATCTGTTTCGATGAGAATACGTTCAAGGGAAACGATTTCGCAGGCTTCCTTAGGCTTTCTTGCGTTTTTGTAGGTTACAGTGCCGGAAAATGAAATGTACCAGCCTGCCTTAACAAGCTCACTTGCCATCTCAGCGCTTCCGCTGAAGCTATGGAAAATTCCTGTAACCTGTGGATATTTGCGTATAACCTCCATACAGTCACCGTGGGCATCTCTGTCATGGATTATAACAGGCATATTAAGTCGCGTTGCCATTTCCATCTGCTTTTCAAAATAAACCATCTGCATAGCCCTGTCGCTATCCTCATAGTGATAGTCAAGGCCGATTTCACCAAGTGCAACCACCTTTTCTTCCTTAAGCAAGTCTTCAAGCTGATTAAGGGTCTTGTCAACATCGTCATAAAAGCGTATATCGTATGGGTGAATACCGCAGGATGCATATACCTCCGGTATTTTCTTGGCAAGCCCAATGCTGACACGGGAGTTGTCAAGATTAGTGCCGATATTTACAATGTGTGCAACTCCGTTGTCGATTTGGTGCTTAATATATCCCTCTGTGCCACCCTCAAATTCATTTTGTATTCTTAAGTCATCACAATGGGCATGTGTATCAAATAATTTCATAATTTCCTCATTTTTTTAAAAAGGGTGTTGAAGCCAACACCCTTTGTTTTATCTTACTCTTTCGCCGTTAGGTGTATCCTTGTCAAGGAATATTACACGTACGGTTTCCTCACCGGAGGCAAGAATCATACCGTTGCTTTCAATACCGCAAAGCTTAGCAGGTGCAAGGTTAGCAACCATAACAACCTTCTTGCCGATAAGGTCCTCAGGCTCATAGAACTTTGCAATACCGGACACAACCTGTCTCTGCTCGTAGCCAAGGTCAAGCTGAAGCTTAAGAAGCTTCTTCGCTTTGGGAACCTTTTCACAGGCGATAACCTGAGCAGTGCGAAGCTCTACCTCTGCAAACTTGTCGATGTTAATTATAGCGCAGCCCACGGGCTTTTCAGGCTTCTTTGCGGCCTCTTCCTTAGCCAAGCGCTCCTTTTCTATCTCCTCAAGCATAGCCTTTTCATCTATTCTTGCAAAAAGCATCTTTGCTTCACCAAGCTGCGTACCGCTTTCAAGCAAGCCAAACTTAACATCATCATAGGAGCAAAGCTTTGTATTAAGCTGATTGAAGATAGATTCGCAGGTAGATGGGATAAAGGGAGAGAGAAGCACAGCGCCAACACGGATAGACTCCAAGAGATTGTAGATAACTGTTGCAAGTCTTGGCATTGTTTCCTCACTCTTGGCAAGAATCCAGGGAGTTGTCTCATCAATATACTTGTTAGCACGGCTGAGCATAGTAAAAATCTCGCTAAGCGCATCTGCCACTCTGTAGCCGTCCATAAGCTCACATACCTTAGTATATGCTGTATCGCATGCTGCCTTAAGCTCTTTATCAAGCTCTGTTTCCTCTGTGGGAGCAGGGATAACACCGCCAAAGTACTTCTTTGTCATAGCCATAGTTCTGCTTACAAGGTTACCAAGGTTGTTTGCAAGGTCCATATTGTATCTTGTGATAATCGCTTCATATGTGATGCTGCCGTCATTTGCGTAAGGCATTTCGCTAAGGGCGTAATATCTTACACCGTCAACGCCGAATCTCTTTGCAAGCTCATCGGCATAAACAACGTTACCTCTGGACTTGGACATCTTATCAGTGCCGAAATTAAACCAGGGATGGCCGAAAATCTTCTTGGGAAGGGGTACATCAAGAGCCATAAGCATAATAGGCCAGTAGATAGAATGGAATCTTACAATATCCTTACCGATCATGTGAACATCGGCAGGTCAGTATTTCTTGACTAATTCGGGCTGCTCCTCGGTGTCGGGGTCATCTCCAAGACCTGTAATATAGTT
>JAFTHF010000201.1 GCA_017457545.1 Clostridia bacterium | reverse complement strand
ATTCCCTCTGTGCTTGAGGTTCTTGCAAAGAATAACAATCTTAAGAATGATGATGTGGCAATCTTTGAGGTTTCCACAATCTATATTCCCGATGAGGATATCAAGAATCTCCCAAGAGAGCCTAAGCAGGTAGTTATCGGTATGTACGGTAAGCACGATTTCTATGACCTTAAGGGTGTAATTGATGAGTTATTTGATAAGTGCAGCATCAAGCACATTGAATATAAGGCAAACAGAAGCAATCCTACATTCCATCCCGGCAGATGCGCTGACATCTATGATGTAAAGGGCAATTATCTTGGTGTATTCGGTGAAATTCACCCCAATGTAGCAGATAATTATTCCTTTGGTAAGAAGGTTTATGTTGCAGAGCTTGATTTTGAAAAGATGTTCGATGTTCACGCAACAGAAATCAAGTATAAGGCACTTCCCAAGTTCCCCGCACTTACAAGAGACTTCTCATTTGTATGCGAGGAGGCGCTTGAGGTTGGCACAATTGAAAAGGTAATGGCAAAGGCAGGCTCCCACCTTGTAGAGTCTATTAAGCTCTTTGATATTTACCGTGGCGCACAGGTTGGCGAGGGCAAGAAGAGTGTATCCTTTAAGGTATCCTTAAGAGCCGCTGACAAAACCCTTAACGATCAGGAGGCTGACAACGCAGTTAAGAAGATCCTTAAGGCACTTGAAAGAGAGCTTGGCATCGCTTTGCGTGCATAAATAACAAATAAAAGATGCGATTTCGGTCGCATCTTTTTTTATATTTAAAAATCTTTACAAATTCATTACATTTTTGTGGTAACATTAATATAACAAAGAATTTCTTGGGAGGATAAAGAATTGTCTGCTATTTTAATTGTAGAGGATGAAATATCCATAAATACACTGATTTGTAAAAACCTCACTCTTGTAGGACATAAATGCACAGGTGCATATGATGGCACTACTGCCTTACAATTGATAAAAAACAATAATTATGACCTGATAATACTTGATGTAATGCTACCCGGATTTTCAGGCTTTGAAATAATCACATACATTAAGGATACTCCCGTGATTTTCGTTACAGCAAAGTCGGGCTTACAGGATAAGCTTAAGGGTCTTGAGCTTGGTGCAGATGATTATATTGTAAAGCCCTTTGAAATGCAGGAGCTTCTTGCACGTGTAGCAGTAGTATTAAGACGTGTAAATAAGAATACCACATCAATTTCCTTTGATAACATATCTGTAGAATTTAACAGCAGAAAGGTGTTTTACGACGGTAATGAGGTAAAGCTTACACCAAAGGAATTTGACCTGCTTGAAGCTCTTATTATAAACAGGAATATTGCTCTTACAAGAGAAAGGCTTCTTGATCTTGTGTGGGATATAGATTTCGAGGGAGATACACGTACTGTTGATATCCACATTCAACAGCTTAGAAAAAAGCTTGGACTTAAAAACAGAATAAAGTCTATGTATAAGATAGGATACAGATTTGAGTTATGAAAATGAAATATTTTGAAAAAACATACCTGATAATTTTGGCGTTGTTTTTAATATTTTTCAACGTAAGTATTTTCACAATAAGCTTAGTTACCTTCAATAATACCATGGATACTGCAAAAAGCGGCTGTCTTGCCGAATGCGCCGCCATCAAGGAAAGCTTTGAAGATGATCTTGGTACACTTAACGGGGCTAATGAGGGTGTATATTGGCTTCAAATAAGCTATTGCAATTTTTATAAGGGAAAGGAAATTTATTTGCGCTTTGAAAGAAATGAAAACGAGATTTATTCAAGCATTCCCGACGGAATGAATATCCCCGATACGAACGTTATATCTATTGAGAAAAATAACGGCAATAATTTTATTTTAATAAGCGAGGAAACCTTAAGTGGAGGATATACAATAACCTATGCCAAGGATATCAGCTATCTGTATGACGAATTTAAGGTATTGGCGCTTTCCTTTTTAGGCGCATCCTTGCTCACCTCTGTAGCTCTTGCTGCTTTGCTGTACTTTGTACTGCGTAAGCTTTATTCACCGCTTGAAAAGCTACGTAAGGTTACGGGACGTATTTCCGAGGGTGATTTTTCAATCAGAGCAGATGAAAGTGGGAATGACGAGTTTGGCGAGCTGGCAAAGGATTTCAATATAATGTCCAAAAAGATTAATGAGCAAATGAATGATTTGAAATCTACAGCAGAGCAGAAGCAACGAATGCTTGATGACCTCGCCCACGAAATGAGAACTCCTCTTACATCAATCCACGGATACGCAGAATATATACGAAATGCAAATATTTCCGAGGAAGAGCGTACAGATGCGGCAGATTTTATTTTAAAGGAGTCTATGAGATTAAAAAGCATCAGCGAAATACTCCTTGATACAGCGTTTATAAGAGAAAACAGTATAGAGCCTAAGCCTGTTTCCGTTCTTGAGCTATTAAAGAACACAAAAGAGAGAATGCTTGTTTTAGCTGAAAAAAAGAAGGTTAATATTTCTGTAACAGGTGAAGATATAACCGTAAACGGAGAAAAGGTTCTTTTAGAGCTTTTAATGACTAATATTACAGAAAATGCAATAAAGGCTTGCTACGATGGTGGAAAGGTTATTCTTAGCGCAAAAACCGAAAATGACCGTGCTGTGATTTATATAGAGGATAACGGTATTGGAATGACTACGGAGCAATTAGAGCATATTACCGAGCCCTTTTACCGTACGGATAAATCAAGAAGCAGAAAAGAGGGTGGCACAGGCTTAGGACTTGCATTGTGCGATACAATCGTTAAAGTACACGGCGCTTCACTTGAGTTTTCCTCTGAAAAGGGTAAGGGAACTACGGTGATAGTAAGATTCTGAAATCTTACAGATTCATTACAAATTCAAGATAAATCTATTAAATTTTAAATATTTAAAAAGTTTTAAAAAGT
>JAFTHF010000200.1 GCA_017457545.1 Clostridia bacterium | reverse complement strand
TCAAAGGGAAAAAGGCTTTTTAAAATGGCACCGCTACATCATCATTTTGAGAAGAGTGGTTGGAGTGAAATTAAAATAGTGACTGTATTCGCATTTGTAAATGCTATATGCTGTATTATTGCATTTTTGGGATTTAGAGTATGAAACAAACAAATCTATGCTACGGAAAACAAAAATTTACAGTTGAAAAAAGAGATATAATTCAGAAAGCTACTATTGACTTTTCCTTTCTTTTAATTCTTATAGTAATACTGACAATAGGGACATTATTGGTGTATAGCGCTGGATATCCATATGCCACATCACATTATGGAGATGGGGCATACTACATAAAAAGACAAGTAATATTTCTTGTTATTGGAAGTTTAGCTATGCTTATGTTAAGCTCAATTCCAACAGAATTGTATAAAAAACCATCGCCGTATTTTTATGGAATATGTGTTATACTTCTTATTTTAGTTTTATTCGGTGGATTTTCAGAGGGCGTTGCAAAAAGATGGTTGGGAATCCCCGGTACACCCTTATCCTTTCAGCCATCTGAGCTTATGAAGCTTGGAATAATATTGATTCTCGCTTGGTATACTGACAAAAAAGCAAAAGAAGAAAATGGATTAGTAAAGGACATAATAATTCCGGTAATATTTTTATTCGGTGCGTGTGGTATTGTTTTGCTTGAAAAGCATTTGTCCGGTACTATCATCATTGCATTAATTGGCATTGTTGTTTTATTTATCAGTGGAGCAAGTATTAAAAAAATGTTAGTTGTCTATGGTATAACCGCCACAGTAGGAGCAACAGTGTTTTTGCTTACAAATAGCTATGCTATGAAAAGAATAGAATCATTTTTAAACCCTAATGCAGATGTATTAAGTGATAAATGGCAAACAACCCAAGGTCTGTATGCAATAGGCTCAGGAGGGTTTTTCGGCCTTGGATACATGAATAGCAGACAAAAATACAGTTATGTATCGGAGCCTCAAAATGATTTCATATTTACTGTTTACTGTGAGGAAATGGGATTTATAGGTGCATTACTTTTGATTTTTCTTTTTATTTTACTAATATGGAGAGGATACGTAATAGCTTTAAATACACCTGATATTTTTTCATCACTTGTTGCATTCGGTATAACAAGTCAAATTGCAATACAGGTATTTTTAAATATGGCAGTAGTAACTGACCTAATACCGAATACCGGTATATCTCTTCCGTTTTTCTCATACGGAGGTAGCTCTCTAGTAATACTGATGTGTGAAATGGGAATAATACTTTCAATATCAAAACGCGCAAGACTTAAAAGTAGGAGAATAATATGAGATTATTATTATGTGGTGGAGGTACAGCAGGTCATGTAAACCCTGCGTTAGCAATTGGAGAAACGGTGGAGAAAAATATCCCTAATTCTGAAATTGCATATGTTGTAACGGAAAAAGGTATTGAAAATGTGCTGGTGCCATATAAAAAATATGTAATCAAGGTGAAGGGCTTAAAGGGAAAATTTAAATTATCTAATATAAAAGTGATTTATTTGCTTTTAAAAAGCTTTCGTGATTGCAGAAAAATAATAAATGAATTCAAGCCGGAAATAGTTGTCGGTACCGGTGGCTATTCTTGTTTTCCCGTTATATATACAGCTCATAAAATGGGAGTTAAAACTATTATACATGAATCTAATGCTTATCCTGGAAAGACTGCAAGAAGCTTATCAAGGTATGTAGATAAAATTCTTGTTAATTATGCGGAGAGTAAAAGCTATTTTGGAGATAAAGAGAAGATAGTGGTAACCGGGAATCCCTATTTAAAAGGATTTTTAAGTAATCAATCTGATATAATAAGGAAACCGGATAAAAAAATAATATTAATATTTGGTGGCTCTCTTGGTGCAGAAAAGATAAATGAATGCGCATATAAAATTTGTAAGGAGATTTTACAAAAAAGAGAGGATGTAAAGCTGATTTGGGGATGTGGAAAAAGAGAATATAACAAATATAAGGCTATTATTTCTGAGCTTCGATGTGAGAATATAGAGCTTAAGGATTATATTGATAACATGCCTGAGCTTTTGAGCTGTGTTGATATTGTAATTTGCAGATCAGG
>JAFTHF010000023.1 GCA_017457545.1 Clostridia bacterium | reverse complement strand
TCATCAAAGCTGGACACATCGTTTATTCCTGTCATCTCAAGCTTTTTTCTGGATGTTAGTGTTACATCGTGATTTATAATCTCTCTGCTCTCTTCCATATATACACCCCCTCAGAGTCATATATATAATATGAAAAAGTGCCCGAGATTATTCCTCGGACACTACCTCATATAATTCGGATGCATCATTTTTTCTGACTACTTCCTTAACGTCAAGAACTCTTATTTTTAATTTTTTTGCACCGAAGGTGATATCTATTATATCTCCCTGCTTAACGTCATAGGATGCCTTGACGGTTTTGCCGTTTACACTAACGTGCGCAGCATCACAGGCATCATTAGCAACCGTGCGCCATTTTATAATTCTTGAAACCTTTAAAAACTTATCTATTCTCATATTTCACCCATTTAAAACAGGCTGTTAAAAAACAGCCTGTTTTATATATTCAATTTTAATTAAGCGTTAACTTTGTCCTTAAGTGCCTTACCAGCTGAAAACTTAACTGTTTTAGCTTCAGGAATCTGGATTGTTTCGCCAGTAGCAGGGTTACGTCCTTCTCTAGCTGCCTGAACCTTAGTCTCAAATGTACCAAAGCCAATAATCTGAACCTTATCACCCTCAACAAGCGCCTTTTCCATACCTGCAATAACTGCTTCTACTGCTGCTGTGGCATCTTTTCTTTTGAGTTCGGTTTCCTTTATAACATATTCAATAAGATCTGTCTTGTTCATTGGAGTTTTCCTCATTTCTTTTATATTCTTTTCTCTACGTCTTCATTATACCATTATTTATAATACAATGCAAGTATTTTGTGCAAATTTTTCAAATTTTTTGATTATTTTGTTGATTTTTTAGATAAAATGTACTATTTATTCAATATTTTTACCTTTTTAAGTAGTTTGCATATACTGTCACCCATAGGAAGCATGCAAATTTCCTCTTCTGTTATTCCTTTAATTCTGATTATCACAGTAGCATAAAGTAAAACTGCTATTCCTATCGCAACAACAGTACATATGCCTGACGGTATAATAGTTATCATTGCGTAGTAAAAAATTGCAGCCATACCTACTGATGCAATTGTACCTATAAATGGCTTTAAAAATACAGATATAATATCCGGTAATGAGCCCACATGCTTTACAACAAAGAAAACATTCACACCGGATGCAACAAGATAGCACAGCATAGTTGATATCGGAGCCCCAATAATGCCTATTTTTTCAATCAAAATCAAGTTGCCGATTAATTTGATAATTGTGCCACAAATCATTGAATAAATGGGCAGATTTTGCTTTCCTGCTGAATTTAAAAAAGCATTTGTAACTGAAATTATACCTAAAAATATAACTGAAACAGCTGCAACAGAAAGCCATGGCGCTGCCCTGTCAACAGAATCATTTTTGAACATCAAAAGTCTTAGTATCGGAGCAGAAAAAACAGACATTCCTATAGCGCACGGTAAGGCTATAATAGCGATTATTCGCATTGAAAAGGAACGTATTTTATCACTTCTTTCATTACTTCCCTTCGCTACTGCGCCTGAGATAAGGGGTACTAAAGCATTGGCAATCGGATACAATAAAATAGTTGGAAGATTAAACATTGATATAACCAAAGAGGTATAATCTCCATAATATATCTTAACAGTTGTAGGGTCAAGGCCTCCTCCAAGGAGTCTTGTCTGTATCATTAATGTATCAAAAACCGTTGTAAGGGATAAAACCGTAGAGCTTACGGTGACAGGTATACCGATAGTAAGCATCTGTCTGATAATACTTCCTGTTTTATATTTTCCCTTCTCTTCCACACTATATGTTATATAATTATTTTCCTTAAAACGAAGCTTTTTGATATACAAATATACCATACCTAAAAATACGCCTGTGGTTACACCTGCCACAGTATAAGCAGCCACAGTATAATCAGGTAAATTCTTGCTTTTTGCATATAAGGCAAGGCTTACTCCTATCCCCACCTTACATATTGCCTCTATAAACTGTGAAATGGCCGTTGGAGCCATAAGCTGAAAGCCTTGAAAGTACCCACGGATACAGCTACTGATACATATAAAAAATATAGTTGGAGCAATAGTTATTATACATAGCTTTGTTTCCGGCGCACCTATAAATTCGGCAAGTCTACCTGAAAAAAGAAGCATGAGGCCTGATAACACAAGCCCCATGGTCATAAAAACTATAAATGAT
>JAFTHF010000022.1 GCA_017457545.1 Clostridia bacterium | reverse complement strand
ATGGGATTATGTTGAATTAATGTACAAGTATCCTCAGTTTGTCGGTGGCTGTATCTGGGAATGGTGCGACCATACCGTAGTTGAAAACGGCGTACAGAAGTACGGTGGCGACTGGGAAAGCGAGCTTACAAACGATAATAACTTCTGCTGCGACGGTCTTGTGTTCTCAAACAGAGAGTTCAAGGCAGGCTCCCTTGAGGCTAAGGCTGCTTATGCACCCTTCCGTATCAGCTATAAGAACGGCAAGCTTAAGGTTACAAATATGTATGACTTCCTCTCCTTTGAGGGACATAAGCTTATCTATAAGATAAGAGTTGACGGAATTACAGTAGAGGAAAAGGAAATTACCCTTGATATCAAGCCCCATAAGAGCGCAACGGTTGTAACAGATGCTAACCCCACAGTATGCAAGGACGGCGCAGCAATCGACGTATGCCTTATCTCTCCCGACGGTGACGAGCTTGGCACACTTTCACAGGAAATTGCAACAAAGCGCATTGTTGAAGCTAAAAACGTAGCTCCCGCAACCCTTACAGAGGAAGGCGTTTACGTTTATGCTAAGGGCAGCAGCTTTGAGTATCGCTTCAATAAGCAGCTTGGCAACTTTGACAGCATCAAGGTAAACGGTGAGGAGCTTCTTTGTGAGGCTATAAAGCTTGGCGCATTCAGAGCCATGACCGATACCGATGCAAGGATGAAGTACCGTTGGGCTAACCTTGACATCTGGCAGGGTGAAAACCTTGATGTAACATTTAATAATGTTAAAAAGGTTACAGTTAAGGGTAATGTTATTACCGCAGAGGGCTCAATCTGTGGCGTATCCCGTTATCCCTTCTTTAACTACAAGCTTAAGGCAGCTATATACTCCGATGGCAGAGTAGCCTTTGACTTAAACGGTGAGGTAAGAGAGGATACAGTATGGCTCCCACGTCTTGGCTTTGAAATCGCACTTAAGAAGCTTAATGCAGACTTTACATATTACGGTATGGGTCCATACGAAAACTACTGTGACCTTTGTCACCACGTAAGGGCAGACTACTTTACAAGCTCAGCAGATGAGGAATACGTAAACTACGTAAGACCTCAGGAGCACGGCAACCATACAAGAGTTCGCTTTGCTGAGGTTGATAAGCTTCGCTTTGAGGGTAAGGACCTCTTTGAGCTTAACGTGTCCAAGTATTCAATTCCTCAGCTTTACAAGGCAGAGCACACCGAGGAGCTTACAGACAGCGATGCCACTCACGTAAGAATTGATTATAAGGCATCAGGTAACGGCTCTGCATCCTGCGATCCCGATATTCTGCCATGGTACAGACTCTCCGAGAAAAACATCAAGTTTGCATTTGATATGGAGATTGTTTGATGAGCAGCAAAAGAAAAAAGATAACCGCTCTATGTATCCTTGCCATAACGCTGTTAGCCGTAGGACTTGTGGTTTTCAATCTTGGCATCAGCGCTGCCGTGTCGGATACATCGGTTAAGCTTGCAGGCTTTTGGTACAATGAAATTATTGAGTATTCCGATATAGATGAGATTAACATTTATACAGGCTTTGAATTCGGTAAAAAGCAGTCGGGCATCGGTGTCCCCGGTACATACAGGGGCATCTATGTAAACGATTTGCTTGGCGAATACGAATGCTCAGCCAACAAGGATGTTTCCTCAGCTATCGTAATTAAAATGACCAACGGTAAATACTTTGTATTTAACTGTAACACCAGAGAGCAGACAAGTCAGGTTTATAACTTTATCAAATCAAGAGTTAATTAAAAACAGCGAGGAGTGATTTTACTCCTCGCTTTTTTCTGTATTACGTTCGTTATTGACGTATAAGAGCAAATATGATATAATATAAAAAATGAAAGGGGAAGACACATGAAAAAAATTTTAGTTT
>JAFTHF010000021.1 GCA_017457545.1 Clostridia bacterium | reverse complement strand
TCCTCTGTCGGTGCGCTTTTGCCGATTACCTGTGCAATAACCTTACCGGTTGCAATAGCTCTGCCGTTCTTATTTTCCACCTTTTCAGCCACGCCCTCGCACAAAATATCAATTATTTCATTAATTGCGCTGTCCTTTCTCTTGAATTTATCATTCAAGCTGAAGGAATAGGATTTTGCATCGGCAACAGTATATGTGTCAATGTATTTTTGCTCCGATACTGTTTCATACTTAGTAGAGTAGCAGTCCTCTGTTACCGTGTTTTCCTCATTTCTGTAAAATTCGCCCTCGATTTCACAGGAAATATCAAAAAAGAGCTTGGGAGTGTCGCTGTTTTGCTCATTTGAGATAGAAAGGCTTACGCATCTTCCGTTACATCTTACCATATCGGAGATCATAGCGCCGTCAGCCTCAAGCTCCTCATAAAGGGGAAGAGATTTTGTCAGCATTATTTCGCCTCCACCGTTATTGCAAAGGCACTTGACGGTAACCTCACCCCGTACACTTACCGTACCGTTTTGCGCCTTACAGTCGCTAAGAATAATATTAGCATCGCACATAACAGGCGTAAGCTCATCCTTACCGCTGTATTCAAAGCTGTCAGACATTCTTATATTCTGCATATAGACATTTTTTTGGGATACCGTATGTATATTTTTTGTACGTCTTTCAAGATAAATCTGGTCAGATGCAGACAGGGGAGATATATTTTCCTCAATTACGCTTTCGTAAAGTGGCAGCAGTCTGCTTTTTAGCTTGGATTTTACTGTCAGCCTTCTTGGTGCTAAAACACGACAGGTAACGGAGTCAACCACTGTATCAACCATTACTGATGCAGGCGAGCCGCTTACCGTAGCCTTAGCTTCATAGTTACTCTGCAAGGGTGTTGCACAAAGCTTGCCCTCATCATCTGTGTAGATTACATTATAAGTAACTAATCCGTCAAATTCAACTCCGGTATTAGAGCCTGAATCAGACATAAACTTCCCTTCGGGTAGCACCTTGGCACGTGTACAAAGCACTCTTCGTACCTCAGCTACATAATCGGGTAAGGAAAATTCCTCGCTAACCTCAGTCATTACTGTTGAGTCCTGACCGAGAGAGGTTACATTCACCTTTTTTTGCAATACAGAATTGTTATTTACATCACTCATTATTTTTCTCCTTTAAAAGCATTTCTGATATTACCTTATGCCGAAATTTGTTTATTTATTACTTGACAACTCATATAATTTAGGTTATAATTTATATGTAAAAAGCTGTGAAGGAAAAATAACCGCTTTCCCCGTATGTACAGAGAGTGATGCCATAGCTGAGAGGTGTCATACGTATTTATGCGGTGTTCCGTTCCTGAGCTGCCCGCGAAAGCTGTGGACGATTGACCCCGTTATCGGTCGAGAGTTAAATTTAAGGTGGTACCGTGTAATTTTTACACCCTTTTTTCTAAGGGGTGTTTTTTATTTTTTTGGAGGAAATATGATTGATTTAAAGTTTTTAAGAGAAAATCCTGAGGTTGTTAAGCAGAATATCAGAAACAAGTTTCAGGATGCTAAGCTTCCACTGGTAGATGAGGTTATTGAGCTTGATGACATTTACCGTAAGTCCAAGCAGGAGGCTGATAATTTAAGAGGAAGCAGAAATAAGCTTTCCAAGCAGATAGGTGCCCTTATGGGACAGGGCAAGCGTGAGGAGGCAGAGGCTGTAAAGAAGCAGGTTACAGAAAATGCTAAGCGCCTTGTAGAGCTTGAGCAGCTTGAGGAGGAATACCTTGAGAAGATCAAGACCATTATGATGAAGATTCCTAACATCATTGACCCCTCAGTTCCTATCGGTAAGGACGACAGCGAAAACGTGGAGGTTCAGCGCTACGGTGAGCCCCTTGTTCCCGATTTCGAAATTCCTTATCATACAGAGATTATGGAATATTTTAACGGTATCGACCTTGACAGCGCAAGAAAGGTAGCAGGTAACGGCTTCTACTATCTTATGGGCGATATTGCAAGACTTCATTCAGCTATTATCAGCTACGCACGTGACTTTATGATAAACCGAGGCTTTACCTACTGCGTTCCTCCCTTTATGATAAGAAGCGAGGTTGTTACAGGTGTAATGAGCTTTGCCGAGATGGAGGCTATGATGTATAAGATAGAGGGCGAGGACCTTTACCTTATCGGTACAAGTGAGCACTCTATGATAGGTAAGTTTATTGATACAATTATCCCTGAGGATAACCTTCCCCAGACCCTCACATCCTACTCACCCTGCTTCCGTAAGGAAAAGGGCGCACACGGTATAGAGGAGAGAGGCGTATACAGAATTCACCAGTTTGAGAAGCAGGAAATGATTGTTGTATGTAAGCCTGAGGATAGCCCTGTATGGTTTGATAAGCTCTGGCAGAATACCGTTGACCTCTTCCGTACACTTGATATCCCTGTAAGAACACTTGAGTGCTGCTCAGGTGACCTTGCAGACCTTAAGGTTAAGAGCATTGACGTTGAGGCTTGGTCCCCCAGACAGAAGAAGTACT
>JAFTHF010000199.1 GCA_017457545.1 Clostridia bacterium | reverse complement strand
TCATTGTGGTCTTGAATCCGTCCATCGGGTCAAGTGTTGCCTCGAACGTGTCGGATACTGACCCCGAAAAATCAGTCATTGAGGTATTCAGTTCATCGAAAGAGAGTTTCCCGGACTGTAATGCCTCGACCATTTTGGGACCCGCTCTCGTGCCAAACAGCTCCAGTATCTCCGCTGCCGCTTCTGATGCGGTTGATTCGTCCTTAAATTTCGCTTCTATCTCTGAAAGGGAATCGGAAAGGGATACGCCATTTTTTGCGGCGTTCGCCTGCGCCCTCGACAGTCCTGATATGACCGTTGATGTATCAAGACCATTCTTTGACAGGTTGGCAAGGAACATTGCGGAGTCTGAATATGAATATCCCAGCTCCTTCATTGCGCTTGCGTTGGTTGTCAGCTGTGTTGATAGTGTATTGAGGTCAACGCCTGTGTCCTGTCCGGCTTTGTTTAACGTATCAAGTACAAGTGAAGCGTCCTCGGCTGATAGTCCGAAAGCCGCCATTGACGACTGTACGGCATCTATTGATGATGATACGTCCGTGCCGTTGATCTCTGAAAATTTGATA
Source organism: Clostridia bacterium (assembly GCA_017457545.1). The sequence goes on along the minus strand of JAFTHF010000199.1, from coordinate 5,740 downwards.
AACTGGGTTGACAGCTCCTCAAGTGCGTCCCCTGTCAGTCCGAACCGGGTATTGACTTCGCCTATGGCTTCGCCTGCCGTCTTGAAGTCTGTCGGTATATCTGATGCCACATTGGTCAGTATGCCCCTCATGGATTCGAGGGCATCACCTGATGCACCCGTTTTGGTGACTATGGTATCGAGTCCTGCATCTACCTCTTTCCACGCTGCTACGGATGCCGCACCAACTGCCGCTATGGGTGCCGTCAAGCCTTTTGTGAGCGTACCGCCTGCTTTGGACATGGCACCGCTCATGGAGCTGACCATATTAGAGCCTGCCGCCTGGCCTGCTTCTGTTCCGGCTGCGCTGGCTGTCCCAGCCAGTTCCTCGGTGATAGTGGCTTGTGCGCCCTGCATATTTGGAATTATCGTTACGGTCGCCTGTGCGACCTCAATCATGTTTCCCATGCGCTTTTTTCTTTATCCAGTCCTTAAACTCTTCCTGTGTCACCGCATCTTTACCGTAGTGCCTGTCACCTTCTTCTTTGCGCCACGGTCTCGGGTACAGTTTGGGTCTCTTTGCTTTCTTGTATGAGCCGAATGCCACAAAATTTGCGTTAAGCAGATTGATGACATCGTATATGTCAGCAAGCACCGCATTAGTCTTTGCCGTTTGAGACCACATGGACATTTCCGGCTCGCATTCCCTGAACAGGGCACTGTCCATGTCGAGGTTTTCAATAAACGATTTCAAAGCCCTCCATGAATAACGGGCAGGTACATCATCAAGTGAAGCTCCTGCCCGTGTCATGAGGTCGTATTCTATAGCCTTGCCGTGTTCTATGAGTATCGGGGCAAGGCTTAAGATTCCCCCATCTTTGATGTCCTCATGGTCTGGCCTATCTGCTTAAGCTGGTCAATGGTAAGAGCTTCGACCGCACTGGTAGGGATGTATAGCTTGAGGATCTCAGCTACTATCCTGTATCCATCCTTGAAGGTGGTCTTTGTCGAATCCTTGAACAGCTCCCCCGGCAGTCTCTGTATCTCTGATGCCGGCATACTGCTTATCTCCGGGATATAGAAGCGTCTTGAGCCTCTGCCGTATGCTGGCTCATTTTCTTCAAGATCTGCTATCTCATCCCATGTCTCATCGGAGCGTTTGTCTGGGGCTTCTTTCGTAAGCTCCCTGACCTTCGCCCTCCAGGCTTTGTGCTCCGGTGATTCTATAGGTACTTCTATCTTGATCTTCCCCATGTTCTCTCCTTAGATTGTCTGCCCGTCGTCAAGGATCATCTGCCAACCGTTGCCAAGTCCCTTGATTGTGGTTGTCCAGTTTATTGCGCTCTCGGGGGCAAATGTGACATCGGATACCTCCGTGATCTGCCCGTCCTCACAGCCGATAGCGATAGCGTCATCACCGTCTTTCATGAGGAACAGGAAAGCCTCCTCATCGGGCAGTGATGAATCTGAAAGATTTACCGCTATGAGCTTGCCGTGGTTCGCGTTCGCCGGGGTGATGTTCACGTTGCGCTCGCCTACTACGATCTTCATGGTCTCCTCTGTAGTGTCCATGATCGGGCACGATATTGACTCGGTATGCTCTGACATGATGGATCTTTTTATCTTGTTTGCCCAGTTCTTGAGATCCTCCGTGGACTTGTCCATTGTGAGCGTGATGCCGTCAGAGGTTACATCTCCTGCCCTCTTCCATGCGCTCACATATACGGTCACCTCCACCACATCGTTGTCCTGAAGCTCATCGCCCGAATATGTGAGGGTGTTGCCGCTTACGGTGTATGCTGTCGTAGCCTTGCCGTTCACCTTTACGCTTGCGATTGCGTTCGGAGTATATCCGAGTGTGAAATCTGTTTGTGCTGCGGTAGCCGTAAAGGTTTCCGTTGTTGTCCCGTCTCCGTTCTCTCCTACGATTGCAGGATCCACCGGGTACTCAGGCAATGCCGTGCCTTTTGGTGCATGAAAAAACATGCCAGTCTGCCGCCCAAGTCCGAGTTTTACATCATTTGAAGCCATTTTTTTATCCTCCTATGGTGTGATCTTCCTGATGTGCCACTACCCGTAAGGTAGCGGAACACATTGCAATATCAGGTCTTGCGGGGTCATTCCCCCATGAGCCCGATGAGTTAATAGATGCATAGCGGAGTGCTGTATTGCCCCTGTTCGCTATCTCTTTAGTTATCCCTACAGCATTCCGCAATGTTTCCATTGCTTCAGCTTCGGTTTTTGCCCGTGCGTCAAGCACTACATTGAACGTGTCGATGGTATCTTCATCCGTACCGCCTACCTGTTGAATGAGGATGCAGGGCATTTTGAATTTTGCAGGCAACGGTCTGCAATATGCCGTGATATACTCTGACAGTGCCTGTCTTATTTCGTCTTCAACGTCTATCTGTCTTTTGATCCTCATGGATGCACCGCCTTTGAGAGTGCCTTGTTTTCAGATTCAGCTACCGCTGCCGCACGGTCTGCAGATGTCACTGATGCTATCCAGCGGCCGCCACCGTATCCGCCCATCCATGTCTTTGCGGTAAAGCCGTCGCCCTCTACGCCGCTATTTGCTGATGCCTGGATTTTTTCGGCAGCACTGGCAACGAGTGCTTTTGTCCCGTCCGACTGCAAGATAGCTTTGAACCCGTCTGATATAAACTTGATCTCCACCTGCTTCATCCCGTCCACCTCACAAGATTAAGCTGTATGTTGGAGCGGTTGCCCGTCGGTGACTTCCACGCTCTCGGCTCACCGTTGATCTCATAGGTTTCGCCGTCAGCTACTATATGATCTCCGGCTTTAACGTCAGAGCCGTACGGTACATAGACCGTGAGTCCGTCCATCACCGCAAGTACACGCCCGTCAAGCGACAGTGAAGTGCTTGCTGGCTGTATCGAGCATTGGTTTATCTCAATCTCGCTTTCGGGATTATCCCAGTCGGGTGTCTCTGATCCTCGCTCCGTCTTGATGCCCGGTCTTATCCGGGTGACTGTATCATTTGCGAATGTAGCAACCATTAGAACACCCCCTGCAACCTGTAATGCGTAAGGATGCCTTTAGCATAGTCGTCAATCACCCCTGCCTGTCCGCCGTTGGAATAGCTGTTATTGTAGGTCACAGACACACCTCCGGCAGCTTCAGAGGTTACGCCATAAGACTGAGCTAATGCGTGGGTGATAAGCGTTGCGGTCAATTCCCTGACCGCTCCTATCTCGCCGTCAGGTATACCTGCCATATATACCACCTCTATCTCGCTGTATGCATATAATGCCGTGTTCAGCTCATATATCCTTAATATCCCATTGGTCTCAAGAAAATATTTGTCAGTTTCCGAGCCTGCTATCCTGACAGATATGATCCGCGAGACGAAAGCGGCGGGAAGCTGTATGAGCATGCCGCCGTCAACCCTGCTCACCCTTTTATCGAAAAAGGTGGCTTTCATGCAGCATTCAAGGGACGGGTATATATGCCAGCCGCAATAATTGCGGATAGCCTGTGATGCTGATATTATTCCGCTGTCTATTCTGACATCCCCGGTGTACTTTCCCCCGGTGTAAGCGTCGTATTCCTCTGTGGTTATGAAGTTTCCCGGCTCTTCGGATATCGAATAGCCCCAGCTTGTCAGTGTCATTTCTTGCTCACTTTCCTTGCTTTGTTTGCAGGTGTGACCGCCTTTGCTTCTTCTTTAACCTCCGGCTTGACCGTCTCAATGGGGACGGCTCCGTTAGGTACGTCTGAGTCGGCAAACTGGTACATCCTGCCGTTAGGCATTTTATATTTTTTCATATCTCACCTCATAAAGCAGGGGGCGTTGCCGCCCCCCATGCAAATTTACTGACCGATGATTGAGAATGCCGCAGGAACTCTGACTACCACCAGCAACCTTTCCTCGAGCCTTACGGTGACACGGTTATTGATAAAGTCATCCTCGTTACTGTTGGACACCTCTACACGGAAACCCTCTCCTGCCTTAGTTACGACAGATGCGCCTACCTTGTAAGCACCGACCACTGCTTTGCCCTGTGTCATGGCGGCAGACTCCACTACGGTCAGACCCCATATACGGGGGTTGGAGCTGTATGAGCCGTTGCCATAGCTGCCATAAGCAGGGCCGCCGAGCAGGTACTGTTTATTCTGATCTTTGCTCTGAAGCAATGTCGCGTAATCAGCCGGATTGATCACAAGCGCATCAGCGGTGTATCCGGTATCTGCCATGATATCCTGCTTTGCCGCAAGTATCGTGTCAAAGTCGATAGTAGTACCGCCTATCTGTACTCCGCTGGTCCCGAGTAGTGTGGTGATCAGGTAGTTTTCTTCGACCTTGTTAAACTCATAGATGCCACGGTTGCGGATTGCGCTCTCAAGGAAGGGATTGTCAAGAAGCAGCTCATCCGTCTCCTTGAAGTATGCAGCTATCTTTGACAGTGCTGCCGTTTTGGGAGTGTAGGGTATATTGATCTGCGGCTTTGTCGCTCCCTCTGCCACTGTTCCTATCACGCCCTCTATAGCACCCAGTACATAATATGTCAGTGCGTTGGTAGATATGGACTCCTGCCCGAATATCTGTCTGACATTGAGTGCTACCTGCGGATCTACGACGTTGTGGTCGTAGGTCTGCTCCGTGGTGCTTGATGCCACGTCGGTATTTGCCTTGACGTTAACACTTATCGCGCCCTTCTGCTTTTTCAGGCTTGCCATGTCCATGGACTTGATGGCAGCGTGCAGTCCCTTTTCTTCCTTCTCGGGTGCACCTTCATTGTTTCCACCATCACCGATGGACTTCAGTGCGTTTACCGCCTTCTCCGCCGCCTCGATCTTGCCCTCGAGCTCCCTGATCTCATCGGCAAGCTGTGCGCCTTTCTCGATCGCCTCGGTATCCTCATTCTGTATCTGTCCTTCGAGTGCCTTAAGTTCCTTCTGCTTTGCGTTAAGCGTCTCTTTAATGCTCATTTTTCTGATCCTCCATATTCTTGATCATGTCTAAAAGTTCCTGTTTCTTTTCTGCATTAACGCCCTTTGAGTCCTCTCCTGCCGGATTGCCGTCCGGGTCATCCTCTGCATTATCATCATCCTCGCTATCCAGTAGTGAATTAGCAAGGCTTATGATCTGTTTGATCGTATCTTCGTCAGATTTGCGGTTACGTCTGCCCGACTTGACATCAAGTACCCCTGCATCATCATTTGCCGGAACGGTGACGCATGATATCTCATAAAGGTCAAGCTCCCTTAATTCGTTGGCTTTTGTTCCGTCTTCAAGCTCAACGGGTCCCTCATCCTTTATATCATACGCAAACGAAAACTTTTTAAGTCTCCCGTCTTTATACAGCGATCTGACACGCTGCGCCTCCTCCGTATCATCGAATTTAGCCACAAAATGTAGACCCTTTTCATCTTCATCAGCATCTGCAGTGCCGATAAATGCACTTATGTTGTTCATCTGATGCGCCCACAGCAGAGGTATGCCTTTGCCGCCGTTCCACCTGTCTTTAAGCGTGCCGGTAAAGGCTCCCTGCTTTACTACATCGCCGTAGCTGTCAGGCTGCCTGATCCACGTTGACGCATAGCCCTCCAGCGAACCGCTGCCCTCATCTTTGTAATTTACATTTACCTCTTTGTATTTCATGCTCTAACCCTCCGTGATTATTATTTCCGTGAAGCAGTTACACCCACACGTAGTATCAGGATCTCCGTTATCGTCTCCCGGCCAGTAGCAGCAGTTTGAAAAATTATCACCAACATCTACCGTCTCCCCGTTC
>JAFTHF010000198.1 GCA_017457545.1 Clostridia bacterium | reverse complement strand
TTCCAACCGGATTTGTTTTCAAAGGTGATTGATGTAAGCTTTTCGCAGCTTCTGAATGCATTAGCACCTATATTTACAACACTATCGGAAATCGTTACTGTTTTAAGATTACTGCAGTCTGCAAACGCTTCACTTTCAATGGAAACAGTGCCGTCGGGAACTGTAAAGCTTGTATTATCCTTGCCCGACGCGTATTTTAAAAGGACTGTTCCGTCATAGGAATATAAATTTCCGTCTATTGATTTAAACATGTAGTTATTTCTTGACATCTGAAATTCAGTGATTTTATTACAGCCCTTAAATGCATATCTGTCAATATAGGAAACTGTGAATGAAATGCCAACTCTTTCCAAGCTTTTGCAGTTTAAAAATGTATCCGCATATATACATGTCACTCCTTCGGGTATGCTTATATACGTAAGCTTTTCACATCCGCTGAAGGCTCCTACACCGATAGATACAATGCCCTTGGGAATATTAACCCTTTCAATCTCCTTGCAATTTTCAAATGCATATGGGGAAATTGCCTTAACCGGTAAATTTTTATACTTTGCGGGGATGACCAAGCTTGTATTGTCCTCATCCTCAAGCCCTGTTACAATATAGTAAGTGCCATCAGCGCTTAATTCATATGTCAACCCTCTGGTTCCTGTGGGAAGACGGATTTGCTCCTCTAATATTTCTCCGCATCTATTACACTTTTTACCGTCAGAAAGTCCCGTTTCAGTATCGGTTGCAGGCTTGCCGTTTATAATCACCTCTTCATGCCCCAATGCAGGAATAACCTTGCTGTCCTCAAGGATCTCATTGCAGATTCCGCATTTTATTCCCGCCGTTGCTCCATCCTCTGTACATGTGGCTTTTTTGCCGAGAATGGGGTTGGTGGCATAGTGATAACATATGGATTCCGTAACAGCATCATCACATGATGCAAAGCATAGCATTGCCGAAAGGCAAAGAAAAGCTATTACAACTGTAAGTAAGATTTTTTTCATTGCTCTTTTCTCCTTTGCAAATTTCCATGCGATCATTATGGATAATATACATACTGTACCATTTCAAAGCTCACCGCACCGTCTTCTATAATTATCTCAAATCTTTTTGGCGCCTTCATTACATTAACATCCGAATCATTATACCCTTCTATAAATAAATTACCTTCTTCGTCAGTTATAAAATAAATGTTTTTAGGCAACTCACCGTTTTTTATAATATGATAAATCTTTGTTTCTTTAGTACCTACATCCTTCACTGCAAATGCCCTGATATTTTCACCATTTTCCGTTTTGGAAATCAACTGGCATTCATCCTCCTTACCGTCGCCGTCAATATCATATTTTACGGAATGAATTACAGACGGGTCAAAATTCGTATCAGGATTCTTGTAATTTACTCTGAAATAGTAATTATGAAGTTCTCCTGCCTCGTCTGTAACAATAACAAGATATGACCATAAGGTATTCTTTTGAATTTCTTCATCGGCTTTAAAGTACCATCCGAGATCAACAAGTATATCATTGCCGTTTGATATGATAGGAGCAGTATAATATTCCGAATGAACCTGAGTTGAGATGTCGGAAAGAACCTGAGGGATAAACACTCGCATCCTTGCATTTGTTGCCTTAAAATCTATCTTTATATGAAGTCCCTTTTCGTTTGTCCATTCAATGGCCTCACAGCTATCAAAATATTCAAAAATCGCATTATTGTGCTGCTCGGCGGTGTATGATCCTGTCCAAGCGTACAAAATCTTACCGTCCCCTGCTACAGCCTTTTCCTCATCTGAACAGCCGGAAAAGAAAATCGTTAATGCTACAACGCCTGTAAGAATAATTGCTGATAAAAAACACGACAATATTTTTTTCATTAAAAAGACCTCCTTACATACGATTTTATTTTCCCTTGTATCCCCAGATTACTTCTTTTACTTTTATATCTTTTCTTTCATCTCCCGTCCATTCATCATCCCAACCGTCAGGCTTGGATGTTGCTTCACAATATACAGTGAGATTTTCATTACCGTAAAATGCATTTTTCGATATATGAGTAACACTTGACGGAATAATTATCCTTTCAAGCTTTTCGCAGTCATGAAACGCATGGCTATCAATAGACGTAACACTGCTTGGAATAGTTACACTTGTAAGCTCCTTGCAATGTGAAAATACAGCGCGTTCGATAGAGGTAACTCCATTTGGAATATTTATGCTTTTAAGTTTAGACCCGTTAAAAGCAGATTGCCCAATCGACGTAACACTATCCGGAATAGTTATACTTTCAATTCCGCAAGAAGTAAACGTCGCGTCGTTTATGGAAGTAAGATTAGCAGGAAGCTTTATATCGGTAAGCTTTTTGCAAGATACAAACGCACATTCGCCAATATAAGTAACGGTATCGGGGATTACTACCGTAGTAAGATTTGAACAGGAAAAAAATGCGTGTGAATCAATATACGTTACACTATTTGGAATGTATGTATGTGTAATTTGGTCGTTATCTATAAAAGCTTCAACACCAATAGAGGTAACGGGAAGATCATTATACTCATCGGGAATATGGATTACCGTATCCTGACATTCACCAATGCCAACCACAGTATATGATTTGCCGTCAGAATTCATTTCAAAAGCTAACCCTTCACTTGACGGATTAGGTTCAACAGGAGGAGTTTCTGTAGTTGTGGTTTTATCGTTACCGCCACAAGAGGACAACATAAGCGCACATAGGCACAAAGACAAAATTATAAACACGTATGTCAGCTTTTTCATTGTTATCCTCCTTTTAATCATCTTTTCAGACACTTATTACGGTATTTTTGCAGAATGAATTCTCATTACCTTTCCGTCTTCATTAAAGGCAAGAAAATAGTAAGCTCCTTCAATTTCGTATACTGCTACCCTTTTGCCAATACGTGAGGCTTCATTTTCTGTTTGAAGCTCATAGAAGTATTCTACATCCTTTATTTTATTAAGAATGTCCTTAAGCCCTTTGGCATCTGCATCCAGCAATAAAGCTTCTTCATATACTACGTTATCGTTCGGCTCAGCATATGCCTTATACAAAATTCCGTTCAAATAAATTTCACTATCGGTTATGCTGATATCTATACCAAAGGAGGAGGATAAGCTGATTTCTTGCAAAAGTAAATTTGCTTTAAATTCTGTTTTTCCTCCGCTAGTGCCAAAATCCTTCTTCCAAAGCGATGAAAGGGCGGGATAGTAGGGCGTTGTAAATGTGTTTATTTTTGTTAATTCTATTTCTCCGTTTTCAAGGGAAACCCGATAACGAGTTACAGGCATATGAGAAAAGCTGGATGTATAATTTGGGCAGTCAATATACAATCCGTCTGTTTTTACAGTAAATTTGCTAAAGGCGTGTCCTCTGCCAAGCTCTTTATAAATTTTTGGTACGTTATCATCCTTTGTTATGGAAAGATAAACCTTATATTCTCCGTTCTTTCTTTCCTCTGTTATTTCGCAGATTTCGTTCTTACCGTTTCCGTCAATATCGTAGGCTATATAATCTGCCGTTCTCTTTTCATCAGCAAGGGAAAGGTCATATTTCACCCTGAAATAATAATTATGCTTTACACCGTTTTCATCTGTCACAATAACAAGATATGACCATTGATTTCCACGCTGATCCTCGCTTGACGCACGGTAGAACCAGCCAATATCTATAAACACGCTTTTATCGCCGTGGATTGTTGGCGCAATAAAGTATTTATCAGGAACAGTTGTGCTGTAATCCTCCAGCGCCCCGGGAGAAAAGATACGGGCGCTTACGCTTACGGCTCTGTAATCGGTTTTTATGTAGATGCCGTCGCTGCTTGACCACTCAAGATTTTCACAGGTGCCGGTATATCTGCTTGCTGTTGTTCTGAAATCGTAATCGGAGAAGCTTCCCTCTCCTGCGTAAAGCAAATTATCCTCGGTAAGATATTTCTTTCCGTCGTCGGTGTGGCTTACAGGATTTGTAAGAAATACAACAGATAGCACAATGCTTACAATAACAGCCACAACGATTATCCAGAAGGCAGGCTTTTTATAGTTAAGCACGGATTTGATTCTTTCCTTTACTCTGCCCTCGCCAAAGGCAAGAGGACAGGCAGAAATAATACGT
>JAFTHF010000197.1 GCA_017457545.1 Clostridia bacterium | reverse complement strand
TACAACGCACAGATTCCCTTCCACGCTACATACCTTGCTGTATTTGAAAACGGCTACGTTGAAAGCACAGATAAGATTTACAAAAACGGTGTTGCTGTTGGCGGTGAGGAGAAGGCAGCTGAGGCACTTGACCTTGGTATCAATATCGGCAACGATAACGGATACCTTAACGAAATGCAGTATTTCGTAGATTGCGTAAACAATGGCGTTGCCCCCGATTTCGTAACTCCCGAAAGCTCTGCTAACACAATGACACTTGTTGACACAATTAAGGAAGTTGCAGTTAAATTGTAATAAAAAAACACATACGTTACAGAAAATGCGGACAAAATGTCCGCATTTTTTTTGCTGAATTTTACCTTTTCGGCTTACTTGAAAATATAAGAGAGGCAATAAAGCCGAAGATTATGGCAGAGGCGATTCCCGCTGAGGTTGCGCTTAGCCCGCCTGTAAATGCCCCCAGCAGTCCCTTTTCGTCTACTGCCTCACGCACACCTGTGGCAATAGTGTAGCCAAAGCCTGTAAGGGGCGTAGTCGCCCCACCCCCTGCCACCTTGACAAGGGGCTCATATACTCCGATGCCTGTAAGAATCACCCCTGCACACACATAAGCAACTAAAATTCTTGCAGGAGTAAGCTTTGTTTTATCAATTAAAATCTGAGCGATAACACAGAAAGCACCACCCACAAAAAAGGCAAGTAAATAGGAAACAAAGGTATTCATTTCACACCTCCCGACTGAAGGTGGATAAGGTGAGATACGGCAGGAATTGTGCCACCCTGATACATTGTCATATTGTTCATAAGTGCGCCTGTTCCCACAAACAAAACGTGGTTTAATTCACACGTGTCAAGCCTTTTTACTATATCGGCAGCCATAACAGAGGCGCTACAGCCACAGCCTGAGCCACCTGCATGCTTGTCCTGCTCATCAAGGTTGTATATCATAAGCCCACAGTCGGAATGATTGTCACGTATATCTATGTCCTCATAGAGAAGAAGGTCCTTTAAAATATCGCTGCCCTCACTTCCAAGGTCACCCGTTACTATCATATCAAAATCCGACGGCTTATAGCTACTGTTAAGGAAATATCTTTCAATGGTGTCGGCACAGGAGGGCGCCATGGCAGCTCCCATATTGTTTATGTCGTTTATGCCCATATCAAGGCTTTTGCCAACTACAATTTCGGTAATTTCCGTTTTTCCACTATCCCCTAAGATAAATGCACCTGCACCCGTTACCGTCCATTGACTTGTAGGGGTTCTTTGCCCGCCGTATTCAAGAGGAAAACGGAATTGCCTTTCGCTTGAGCAGTAATGTGAGGATGTAACCGCAGCAACCGTTTTGCCAAAGCCACCGGAATAGAGCATGCTACCAAGGGCAAGTCCCAAGGCACAGGTGGAGCATGCACCGTAAAGCCCCACATAAGGAATATCAAAATCAAGGAGACCAAAGCTTGAGCCGATACATTGATTAAGCAGGTCACCCGCAAGTAAAAAATCCACCCCTGTGTCGTTTATTCCTGCTTTTTCAAGAGCGCCCTTAAGGGCTAAGCGCTGCATTTCGCTTTCCGATTTTTCCCACGTATCCTTGTCAAATTTGTTATCCATACAAAAATAGTCAAATTTATCACCAAGAGGTCCTTTTTTCTCCTCACTGCCAACACAGGAATAGGTGCTTATGATTTTCGGCGGTCTTTTTAGGGTAATAATATCCTTTCTCATACAATCAGCCCCACAATGTAATAGATTATTCCGTAGATTGCTCCTGTTGTAATTCCGTAGAGAATAACAGGCCCTGCAATTGTAAAGATTTTTGCGCCAACCCCTAATACGTATCCCTCGCTTTTGTTATCTATGGCACAGGATGCAACTGCGTTTGCAAAGCCTGTAATAGGTACAAGGGTGCCGGCGCCCCCATATTTTGCTATCTTATCAAACACCCCTAAGCCCGTCAGCAGAATCGCAATAAAAATAAGCGTCATACAGGTAAGATTGCCACCTGCTTTTTCGTCCTCTGTAAGATAAGTAAAAAGCTGACGCAGACCGTGTCCTAAGGTGCAGATTGCACCGCCGATTAAAAAAGCGAATATACAGTTTTTAAGTATAGGCGATTTCTTTTCCTTGCTTTTTACAAATTCCTTATAAATTTTCTTATCCATAGTCCCTCCCTTTCTTTTATTTAAGTGTTTGTAAAATATTAGAAATTTATTCAAAAAGGTTTGACAAACGGAAAAATATATAGTATTATATATTTATCACAGGTTTTGGAGGTAACTATTATGGCTGAAATCATTTCTAAGGTTTCTGAGAAGATAAAAACAGCGGCTAACATCACAGTTAAGAAGACTAAATCTGCGGCTAATCTTGCTAAGTACACCG
>JAFTHF010000196.1 GCA_017457545.1 Clostridia bacterium | reverse complement strand
GTGTCTCCTCTACAGGTGCTTCCTCGGTGGCTGCTTCCTCTGTAACAGGGGGAACAACAGGCTCTGCCTTAGCCTTAAGCTCCTCATAGAAGCTTGTTTTTGCTGCCTGCATATAAGGTGCAACCCAAAGTGTACCGATACCACAGCAAAGTGCGCCTACGATAATCCAGCCGATAAAGGAAAGGTCAAGCAAGAAAAGCTTACCCTTATGACCGTTCATCATTTCACGGCTCTTTGTAATAGCCTCTGTTGCTGTATATTCGGGGTGGTCTACTCTTATGTAGTATGTCATTGCGTATGAATAGCTCTTTACAATACCGGGGATAATGAAGAGCAAGGACCAAAGGAATGTAAATACATTAACAAGCAAGCCTGTAACAATGCTGTTGCCAAGCTCCTTCTTAAAGCCGTCAAACATAGTGCCCATATCCTCATGTGCGTTTGCCCTACGGTTAAGGCTGAGGAAGTATGCGTTTACGCCTACGTAAATAGGACCTGTAAATACAAATACAACGGGTGCGCCGATTCCCGTTGAGGAAACAAGGCTGGTTGCAAGGCTTACAATAAGCATTACAAGAAGTGCGAAAAGCCACTGAGGCTTAAAAATGTTACCGCCAAGAGTCTGTCTTGCTCTTGCGCGAAGCTCTCTGCAAGAAATCATAATTAAATTCTCCTTAATTTTTTATTAGTAGCCGATGACACTGGCAAAGAAAAGAATACCTATTGTCATAGCAAATACTATCAGCTGAAGCTTCCACGTCCATTTTACCCACTTGGGATAGGACACATTAGCCATGGAAAGTCCCACAAGCAACACAGGGTTTGTGGGGATAATAACATCGGTAAAGCCGTCTGCCATACAGTATGCAAGGATAAAGAGGGCAGGAGAAATACCGAGAGTTGCACAAATAGGTGCCACAATAGGAACAACAAGCATAATCTTTGCCGATGCTGAGCCTATAAATATCTGTAAGAAAAGGATAAGAGCATAGATAAGAAGTATGCAAACAAATCTGCTCTTACCGTCAAGCGCCTTGATAACACCGTTCATTATGGTGTCCATAATTCCGCTTTCGGTCATAATAAGCTTAACCGAGGACGCCATAGCAATCATAACAACAGCGGGAAGCATAGATGCTGCGCCGTTTAAGAACTGCTTAAGTATAGCCTTTTTGTCGTCGCTTACCATCATACCGCAGGTAAGTCCGCCTGCAAGGAAGCTTATGCAAAGGATAGGAATTGCATATCCCGATATACTTCTTATTGCTGCAATAAGCACAAGAACAACCATCTGTACAGCGAAGAATACGGAGTAAACCTTGAATATTTTATCGCTGTTTTCAATAGCCCCTGTATCTATTGCGCCCATGCTTTCTCTTTTTATACGGTCACTTTCGTAGGTAAGGGATTTTGTGGGGTCCTTCTCTATCTTATTTAAGTGAATCATCAAAAATGTGCAAAGGACAAAATATACAATGCCGAAGAATACAATTCTTAACCACATTCCGTCGGTGGTGGTAGAGCCAACAAGCTCAGCGGCTAGACCAACTGAGAAGGGGTTTGTAATTGCGGCAGAAAAGCCGAAGCAGGCTGCCAGCATACAAGCGCCAAGACCTGTCATAGTATCCATGCCAAGAGAAAGCATAAGAACTACTATAAGAGGAATAAGCGTACAAAGCTCCTCGAACATACCGAAGAAGCTGCCAAACAGCATAAAGATAAGAACGCAGATGCAGACAACAGGTCCGCCTCTGTTGGCAAGCCTGTGAATAAGTCTGCCAATAAATACCTTAATACCGTTTGTCTTATCAAGAATGTTGAATACGCCACTCATAATAAGCAAAAATATGCTTATCATTATGATTGTCAGCGCATCCTCCGATGCGTAAACACGGAAGGGTGCGGTGATTACACGCCAGATGGCAATGCCCTTAACCTCTCCCTTAACATAGCTGTCGGGGATTATAACACCGTTTTCATCATACTGAAAGCTGCCCTGAGGTACAAAATAAGAGAGGGCGCCGCTTATTATGATAATAGCGGTAAGTAAGCAAATAACGATTATAAATGAACGAAGTCCAATGTTTGAGAAGGATTTCTCCTTAGCTTTATCCATTGTCACACCTCCTCGGGTACAGATACTGATGCAAGCTCAGGCTCCTTTAAAAGTCCGCTTACAATGTACCAGTCCACACAGCTTCTCTTTTCCTCAGGAACAAAGAAGTAAATTTCCTTGCCCTCGTAAATTTCAAAATTCACGCCTGCGCCAAAGAGAATACGGTAAATTTCACTCTGTGGGAAGTGCTTAACTACCTCCTCCCCGTCACGAGTGCCTGTGTATGTAAGACCCTCTCTGTTAAGAACACATTCGCCCTCACCTGCAACATAAAGAGATTTCTTTCCCTTTTTGTCGCTGTTTTTAAGGATTACCTTGCTTCTTAATTCAAAGCTCGGGTCAGCGGCGATTTCCTTTCTGTATTCGGCAGTCTGCCACTCATACCAGTCGGCAAAGTTGGCAAAGGGCTCATAATTTACAAAGGAATATCGACGGTCAAGGGTTGCACGCATACCGCAGCTTTCGCAGTAGACATCCATTCCCTTAGTATTGATGGTATATCTTTCGCCACACTTGGGGCAACGGGAAAGAACATTTTCAAGTCCCTTGGCAAGAGTCTTTGACTTATACTGGATTTCAGGATGCTCCTTAATCCATTCAAATTCATTATAGACAAGTCTTGCTTCTACTCTTTCCTTAATCTGCTCACAGGAAAGGGAGCTTAGCTCTTCCTTTTCAATGAGTGTATCAAGCTCAGCCTCAACGTAAGAGCCCTTACGAAGCTTGTCGCCCCACTTGGGCTTAGCAAAGAAATCACCGTTTATCTTAATTGAATATACGGTTACGCCTGCTTTTTTAAGGAATGAATATGTCCCCTCCTGAATGTCCTCAAACTTGCCGACGGTGGAAAGACGTGCCTCGGGCATCATTGCAAGGACACCTCCACGTCTTATAACCTGTAGACAGTTCTTGGCACTTTCAAGGTCAGCGCAGAACATACTCTTGGGGAAGCAGCCGAAGCTGCGAAGGAAGTTTCTGTAAAGTCGCTTATAGAAATAAAGTCTTGCAACCACGAAGTTTGGGCTAAGCTTACGAATCATTGTGCCTGCGTATGCAAAGTCAATAAACGCACCGTGATTACATAAAACAATACAGGGTCTTTCAAGCTCATTAACATCAACCTTATAGGTGTACTTAATCTTTACCTTGCCTGCAAAAAGCACACGGCTTGCAGCGTAGGGCAGATTAAGAGCTGAGCTTTTATACTGCTTAACTGTAAATTTATCGGAATAGCGCTCTCTTGCCCTGTCTATTACCTTGTTAAAGTACGCAAACACCGCCTTCTTCTTGATGAAGAAGATTATAAGGGCAATAACCATTACACCAAATATGGAAACAGAAAGAATCCAGGAGGTAGCAAGGGCTGCGTGACCAAGAATAACACCGAATGCCTCCGATGGAACAGAGCCAAGGAGGGTTACCCAGGTGTATTTGGGGAATTTAAGACACATGGTTGCCGCAAAGAAGCAAATCATACCGTAAGGAATTACAGGTAAGATATAAAGCAGCAAAATAACAAAGGTAATAAGACGGGAGTTGCTCATCTTATTAAGATTTAAGTGAAGCTCCTTGTCAAAGTAGGCATTAAGCTTGTCACCGAAAATCCTGTAAAGAATAAAGATAATTGTATTTCCAATAAACACACCCACAAGACAGGCAGCAAGACCGGGGAAAAATCCGAAGGCAAGTCCGGCAAGGACCTGTGTAGGCTCAGAGGGAACAAAGGTAAGCACCACCTGAAGCATTGAAAGAACGGAAATTGTAATATATCCACGGATACCAAGGTCACTAAGCTTGTCTTGTATCTGTTCGTTTGTCATATCATGTATAAAAACGCTTCTTAAAATAGCTATATTCTCCTCGGTAAGCAGAAACCATGAAAGAAGCGCAATAACTCCAACAAAGAATATGGAGCCAAATAACTTAAATTTGAAGCTCTTTTTTGCCATTTCAACCTCATATGAACGTCTGTTCATTTATTAATATATATGAGCGCAACACACCCATATCCGAAATCTCTGCAAATGATACATTTATTTTACTATATATTTTAAATAAATGCAATAGATTTGAACAATTTATTACGATTTTCGTAATTTTTCATTATTTTATACAAAATTCCCATATTCGCTTTTTTTATTGACTTTTCTTCGTTATGGTGATAAAATCAAAGTATAAATTAAATCAAGCGAGGCGAGATTATGAACGTATTATTTATCGGTAACAGCTTTTCACAGGACGCAACAAGATATCTCCACCAGATATCCAATGACGAAATTTTTGTAAGAAATCTTTACATAGGCGGCTGCTCCCTTGAAACACACGTAAACAATGTTAAGGAGGCCAACCCCTACTACGAATATCAGAAAAACGGCAGAAGGCTTAAGATGACATCTATTAACGATGCCCTTACCAAAAAGAAATGGGACTATATCTCCATTCAGCAGGTAAGTCAGCTTTCCGGTATGCCCGACAGCTATGAGCCCTTTACAGAATTCCTTGTTAACTACCTTAAGGAAAAATGTCCCAAGGCGCAGATAGTTTTCCACAGAACATGGGCATACTCTGACGACAGCACCCACGGTGGCTTTGCCAACTACGACTGGGACAGAAAAAAGATGTACAACGCAATCGTTGATACAACATCTAAGGTTGCAGAAAAATATAACCTCCCCATTATCCCGTCAGGTGATGCAATCGAAAAGGCACGTGACATTCCCGAATTTGATACATCAAAGGGCGGTCTTAATCTTAACCGTGACGGCTTCCACCTTTCCCTTGACTACGGAAGATACTTAGCAGGTCTTACCCTTTACAAGTTCTTTACAGGCAACGATGTAACAAAGGTTGAATATGAGCCTGAGGAAACAAGCCCGGAGCTTTGCGCTAAGCTTAAAGAGGTTGCAAATAATATTCTTTAAAACAAAAAAATCCCCGACGCGTGTCGGGGATTTTTATCTTATTTAGTCACCTATCTTCATTGAAAGGGCTACCTTAACCTTTTCGCAGATACCTGCTGCGTTAAGGCCGTAGTACTCAAGAAGCTCCTTAGCGGGAGCAGACTTACCAAAGGTGTCCTCAACACCGTGACGAACTACGGGAACGGGACAAACACCTGCCAATGCCTCACAAACTGCGCTGCCAAGACCACCGATTATGTTATGCTCCTCGGAGGTTACGATTGCGCCTGTCTGCTGAGCTGCAGCAATAAGAATTTCCTTATCAAGAGGCTTGATTGTGTGGATATTGATAACCGCTGCGCTGATGCCCTCTGCAAGAAGCATCTCACGTGCGATAAGCGCCTGCTCAACCATAAGGCCTGTTGCAACAATAGTAACATCGTTGCCGTCTGCAAGCATTTTACCCTTACCGATTTCAAACTTGTAATCGGGCTTATCGTTAATAACGGAAACAGCAAGACGTCCGAAGCGCATATAAACAGGACCTACATACTTGATTGCAGCCTCAACCGCTGCTCTTGCCTCTACTGCGTCGGCAGGGTTAATAATAACCATACCGGGAATTGTACGCATAAGGGCGATGTCCTCATTGCACTGGTGTGTTGCGCCGTCCTCACCTACGGTGATGCCTGCGTGGGTTGCGCCTATCTTTACATTAAGGTGGGGGTAACCGATAGAGTTTCTTATCTGGTCAAAGCTTCTGCCTGCCGCAAACATAGCGAAGGTGCTGGCAAAGGGGATTTTACCTGCTGTAGCAAGACCTGCGGCAACGCCGAACATATTGTTTTCTGCAATACCGCAATCGAAAAATCTTTCGGGGAATTTCTTTTTGAACATTATTGTTTTGGTAGCCTCAGCAAGGTCTGCATCAAGGACTACAACATCGGGATTTAAGGCGCCAAAGTCAGCAAGCGCGCTGCCGTAGGCCTCTCTTGTCGCTATTTTATCTGCCATAATTGCCTCCTTAATTCAAGCTTTCCTTGTATTCTGTAAGCTCTTTTACTGCCTGCTCGTACTGCTCATCATTAGGAGCCTTGCCGTGCCAGCCTGCCTGATCCTCCATAAAGGAAACGCCCTTGCCCTTTATAGTCTTAGCTACAATAACTGTGGGCTGACCCTTTACGGTCTCTGCCTCCTTAAGCGCATTAAGGATAGCCTCAATATCGTGGCCGTCAACAGTAATTACGTGCCAGCCGAAAGCCTCAAACTTGCTTTCATAGGGCATAGTGTTCATAACATCTGCAACTCTGCCGTCAATCTGCAAGCCGTTATTGTCTACGATAAGGCAAAGATTGTCAAGCTTGTAGTGAGCGGCAAACATTGTAGCCTCCCATACCTGACCCTCCTGGCTTTCGCCGTCACCGATGATTACATAGGTACGGTAATCCTTGTTGCTTATCTTAGCGGCAAGCGCCATGCCGCACGCTGCGGAAATGCCCTGTCCAAGTGAGCCTGCGGACATATCAACACCCTTGATATTCTTCATATCGGGGTGACCCTGCATAAGAGAGTTAAGATGACGGAAGCCCTTAAGCTCCTTAACATCAAAGTAGCCTCTTAACGCAAGTGCCGAGTAAAGGCCGGGACAGGAGTGACCCTTGGAAAGAACAAATCTGTCTCTGTCGGGGTCCTGTGGGTTACTTGGGTTAATTCTCATATGAGAAAAGTAAAGACATGCCAGAATGTCGGCAGAGGAAAGGGCTCCACCGGGGTGACCTGACTTAGCGCTGTGAACTGCCTCCACAATGCCAAGGCGGATATCAGCAGCTATTCTCTTAAGCTCTGTTATTTTTGCATCCATTGAAAAAACCTCCGGAAACTGTATCATAATTGTGTAAGCATTTTACCATTTTTTTATTGATTTGTCAATAAGGAAATATATTATAAAGCACAGTTTGCGAGATTATTAAATTTTGTATTGACAAAATATTCGAAAATATTGTATAATTAATTGACTCAGTTTAACGAAAACGGAATATTATTTTTAAAAGGGAGTAGTTTGCACAGCTTGCTGTGTCGGCATATTCGTCAGTACGGCCTTGCCCGGATATGTCGTGAACCTTGGTTTATAACGAGACTTTTAACAAGAGGATTTCTTTTGTTAAGGGTCTTTTTATTTAAAGCATAAAAAGAAAGGATTTTTTATGGAAGCATTATTCGACAACTTGTTAAACATGGACTGGTCGCTTTTCGGTAAGCAGCTTGTTATGTGGGTAATCGGTGGCATTCTTATTTTCCTTGCTATCAAGAAGAAAATGGAGCCTACGCTTTTGCTCCCCATGGGCTTTGGCGCTATCCTTATGAACCTGCCCAACAACTCAGGCTCTGCAGGTGTATCTGAGGTTCTTGAGACCTTGTACAATGCAGGTATTGCAAATGAGCTTTTCCCATTGATTCTCTTTATCGGTATCGGTGCGATGATAGACTTTGGTCCTATCCTCTCCAACCCGAAGCTTATGATCTTCGGTGCGGCAGCGCAGTTCGGTATCTTTATGACACTTTCCTTTGCAGCTCTCTTCGGATTTGAGTTTAAGGAAGCGGCATCAATCGCTATTATCGGTGCGGCAGACGGTCCTACATCTATCGTAGTAGCAACTCAGCTTGCCCCACATCTCCTTGGCCCTATCACAGTTGCAGCTTACTCTTATATGGCACTTGTACCTGTTGTACAGCCTCCTATCATCAAGCTTTGTACAACTAAGAAGGAACGCCGTATCAGAATGCCCTACAACCCCTCCAGCGTTTCCAAGTTCACAAGAATTATGTTCCCCATTCTCGTTACAGTTATCACAGGTCTTGTCGCCCCCGGTGCCGTTGCACTTGTAGGCTTCCTTATGTTCGGTAACCTTATCCGTGAGTGCGGAGTTCTTGATTCACTCTCCGAAACAGCACAGAAGGTGCTTGCTAACCTTATTACAATCTTCCTCGGCATCACCGTTGCATTTACAATGACAGCTGAAGAATTTGTAAACCTTGATACACTTCTTATCCTTGCACTCGGTCTTTTCGCCTTCGTATTCGACACCTTTGGCGGTATTATGGTTGCAAAGCTTATGAATCTCTTCTTGCCCGAAGGAAAGAAGATCAACCCCATGGTCGGTGCTGCAGGTATTTCAGCATTCCCCATGTCTGCAAGAATTGTTAACAAGATCGGTCTTGAGGAGGACAATCAGAACTTCCTTCTCGTACACTCCATCGGCGCTAACGTATCCGGACAGATCGGCTCTGTTATCGCAGGCGGTCTTATCCTTAACTTCTTCCTATAATGAAAGGCGGTAAATTATGGATTTTCAGGCATTTGTAGAATCACTTAAATATATGGGCCTCGGTATGCTGGGTATCTTTATCGTAATGGGCATACTTATCGGATTTATCGTAGCCCTCAACAGAATTAAGTTCTTGAAGTAATTTAAGCTAAAAATATAAAAACCCGACACTCAGTCGGGTTTTTTCTTTATTTTTTCTTCTTTTTTATCATAAACGCGGTGGTAAATGCTCCGTACAAGAGCAGACCTGACGTTATGCCGATTATAAGAAGCCTGTAATTTATTACATCTTTTGTGGCGATTTTTTCGCTTGTAATATGGGATAAGACTATTTTTTCAATCTCAAAGGAGCCGTCAATATGACATCTGAGCATTTTATAAGCTCCCTTATCAAGAGAGAAATAAAGCTCCGTGTCTCCGTTTTTCAAGGAGGAGGAAACGTAATTTTCTCCGTTTTGTACGGAATTTTCCCATACGTACTCAAGTTTTACGTCACAATTTCCCTTATATCCCTTGGAAAAGTGAATTGCAACATCATTGATTTCTTCATCGGTTACGGGCAGATATATATAGCCGTCCTCACTTTTACATACTATTCTGTCCCCGTCCCATTCGTAACCCTCAAGGTAAATTCCCTGTTTATCTACCGTGGCAGAATAATCGTAGTAAATCTCTCTGTATTTTTCCTCTCTTATGCCAAGAGGAATAAGAACACAAATGCACAAAATCAGACACAGGGTGGCGATTATTAAGGGATAATAGCCCTTTAAGAATGCTTTCACTATACATTTTCCCCTTTCATAAGACTTTTATTAAGTATATCATCTCACCATCACTTTGTCAAGGTCACTCCGTGCTTTGCGTAACGTAAAAAGTTAATAATATATTAAAATACGTTTTTTACTTGAATGTGGGAGTATTATATGTTAAAATAATATAATAGACTAACTTTACGGAGGTGAGCATATGAAGCTATCAGCAAAATTTTTGCGTTCTCAGCTGGCTATTTTCAGGCCTGTTGTATCAGAATGCTCTATTGAGCTGTCACGCAAGGGACAAAACACCCTTGGCAGACTTATGTCACGTCCTGTAAAAAGCACTGTCTCCTATGAGGATATAAGGCTTGGTGACATGGACGCATGTATGCTTACCCCAAACGATCAGCTTTCAAACGGAATTATTCTCTACCTTCACGGTGGCGGATATGTATGCGGAGGCTTGGTTTACGCAAAGGGCTTTTCATCTGTTCTTTGCTCCCGTATAGGCATTAAGGTTTTTGCCCCTGCCTATGCTTTAGCACCCGAAGCCCCCTTCCCAAAGGCTGTTGACGACGCCCTTTTATCATACGACCACCTTATATCTCTCGGCTATTCTCCCAGCGAAATTATTCTTGCGGGAGAAAGCGCAGGAGGTGGACTTTGCTACTCTCTTTGCTTACGTCTTAAGTCACTTAACAGAGAGCTGCCACGGGGTATAATAGCAATCTCCCCATGGACCGACCTTACCATGTCCGGCGGAAGCTATAAAGCTAACCGTAAAAAGGACCCGTCCATAACCCTTAAGCGTCTTAAGAAGTTTGCCGACTGCTACATTTACGGTGAGGACACGGATAACGGTGATGAAAAATACCGTTCTACCCCCGAGGATATAGCAAGAGATATCGCCCTTAAAACCAAGGCAGAGGTGTCTCCCATATATGCTGATTTGACAGGTATGCCCCCGTCGGTTATCTTTGTGGGTGGCGATGAAATAATGCTTGATGACTCCACGGTTTTCCACGCTAAGCTTCGTGAATACGGGTGTGAAAGTCAGGTGTATGTATCAAAGCGCAAGTGGCACGGCTATCTTCTCTACGGTCTTGAGGAGGACAAGGAGGACTTTAACCGAATTGCCAAATTTATAAAGTCCAAGATTCCCGCAAGGAAGCTGCACTGGATGACTCTTGATAACGCAGCAAAGATTTATCCCGCTGCAAGAAGAAGAAACTGGACAAACGTGTTCCGTCTTTCCGCTACTCTTACAGAGGATGTGGATAAGGAGGTTTTGCAAAGCGCCCTTGATATTACGGTAAGAAGATTCCCCTCTATTGCCGTAAGGCTTAAGACAGGAATGTTCTGGTACTATATTGAGGAGGTGCCAAAGGCCCCCGATATTATGGACGAAAAGCCTTATCCCCTCTCCCGAATGGTATTTGACGATATAAGAAAATGCGCAATGCGTGTTATAGTTTACAAGAAGCGTATCGCTGTGGAGTTTTTCCACGCACTTACCGACGGAAACGGCGGACTTGTATTTCTGAAAACCCTTTTGCGCGAATATATAAGCTTAAAGTACGGTGAGACTATTCCCGACGGATACGGAATGCTTAACGTTCTTGATGAGCCTACCCCCGCTGAGCTTGAGGACAGCTTTCTTAAGTACGCAGGCAAGGTTAAATCGCCAAGAGCCGACACCACCGCCTTTAAGATTACAGGCACCAAGGAAATTGACAGCTACGTAACAAATACCACCTTTATTTTCAATTCTGCCGACATAGTTGCAGAGGCGAAAAAGCGCAAGGTTACCGTTACCGCCTTTCTTTCATCGGTTATGATTATGGCTGCCATGCGTCTTCAGGAAAAAGAGGTAAAAAATCCTAAGCGCAGAAAGCCCCTTAAGGTGCTTATCCCGGTAAATTTACGTAAGATGCTGCCGTCGGAGTCACTTCGCAATTTTGTTTTGTATATTACTCCCGGCATTGACCCAAGATACGGTGAGTATACTCTTGATGAGATTTGCTCCCATGTGCAGAGCCAGATGCAGCTGCAGAATACCCCTAAGCAGATGCAGGCTAAGATAGCTAAAAACGTAGGGGACGAAAGCTTGCTTATAGTTAAGCTTATGCCCCTGTTTATAAAGAATTTTGTAATGAAAATGGTATTTAACGCCGTAGGCGAAAAGAAGTCCTGTTTTGCCCTTTCCAATCTTGGAGTGTGTCAGCTGCCACCCGAAATGGAAAAGTATGTATCAAGAATGGGCTTTGTCCTTGGCGTACAGGCAAATGCGCCTTACAACACGGGCCTTGTAACATACAAGGACAAAATGTACCTTAACTTCATAAGAAACATTAAGGAGCCTAAGCTTGAAAAGGCATTTTACGATGTTCTTAAGGAGCTTGGTATTCGCCCCATTGTAGAAAGCAACGCAAGATAGGAGGATGCTATGTACTGTGTAAAATGCGGTGTGGAGCTTGCTGACGGAACAAAAAAATGTCCCCTTTGCGAAACCAAGGTTACTCACCCTGATTTCGTAACCGACAAGGAGGATACATCTATTTTCCCAAAGGCAGACACTCCCCCAACTGAATTTAATAAAACAGGTATACTTTTTGTAATAACAGCAGTATTTGTCCTTGCTATTTCTCTTTGCTTGGTGTGTGACCTGACTGTACATTCCTATATCACCTGGTCGGGCTATGCGGTAAGCTCTCTTTTACTTGCCTATATTGTTGCGATTTTGCCCGCCTGGTTTAAAAAGCCTAATCCCGTTATATTTGTACCCTGTGATTTTGCGGGAATTTTGGCATTACTGTTTTATATCTGCTACAAAACAGAGGGTAAGTGGTTTTTCACCTTTGCCTGCCCTGTTGTATTTGTTGCAGCGCTTATTACCTGTACCGTGGTTACCCTTAACAGATACGTAAGACGTGGCAGACTTTACACCATCGGCGGCTCACTTATAGGAACAGGCGTTGCCTCAATGCTTCTTGAGTTCCTTATTCGCCACACCTTCTTTGATTCCATAAGATTTATCTGGTCCTACTACACCCTCTTTACATTCTTCTTCATCGGAATGTCAATTATTATCGTGGCTATCTGCAAGCCACTTCGCCGTTCCCTTGAAAAGATATTCTATCTATGAGAGTTATCGGTATTGTAGGCCCAACCGCAGTTGGCAAGTCCTCTCTTGCCGTACGGCTGGCAAAGAAATATAACGGAGAGATTATCTCCTGTGACTCTATGCAGATTTACAGAGGAATGGATATCGGCACAGCCAAGATTACTGAGGCTGAGGCTGAGGGCGTGCCACATCATCTGATTGATATAAGAAACCCTGAGGATAGCTTTTCCTGCGCGGACTACGCCACTCTTGCCCGTCAGGCAATTGAGGATATATCCTCCCGTGGCAAGCTACCTGTATTTTGCGGTGGCACAGGGCTTTATCTTGACAGTGTGCTTGAAATCTCATCCTTTGGGGAAACGGTGGCAGATGAAAATTACCGTCGCAAAATGGAGGAATACGCTAAGGAAAAGGGCAATGAGGCGCTTCATTCTCTCTTATATGAAATTGACCCTGAAAGCGCCGAGGCAATCCACTGTAACAATGTAAAAAGAGTAATCCGTGCCCTTGAAATTTATAAATGCACGGGCAAGAAAAAATCGGTAATAGATAAGGAAAACAAAAAGCATAGGTCCCCTTATGATGCAACGGTGTTTTTCCTTACCTGTGAAAATAAGGACCTGCTTTATGAAAGAATAGAAAAGCGTGTTGATATTATGCTTGAAAACGGTCTTATAGAGGAGACAAAAGCACTATACGGTATGGGGGTTTTTGAAAAATCACCTACTGCAAGCGCTGCTATCGGCTATAAGGAGCTGCTGCCCTATCTCAGAGGAGAGGCACAGCTTGATGACTGTATCACTCAGCTTAAATTATCCACACGTCACTACGCAAAAAGGCAGCTTACCTGGTTTAAGAAAAAGGAGGGCTACATTCCTATCTGTGTAGATAAGGAGGACGCCTATAAGGTTGCCTGTGAGATTCTTGGAGATGCTTTATGACTAAGGAACAGCTAAAGGAAAATTATATAAGGCTTCTTAAAAGAATTGAGGAGCTTGATAAAAATAAACAGGTTTCTCTGCTTATTGCCACTAAGACCCAACCCCCCGAGGATATAAATTATCTTATATCCCTTGGTGCCAAGCTGATTGGCGAAAACAGGGTAAACGAGGTGCGTGAAAAGTACGATTTTCTTGATAAGAATGCGTCGCTTCATTTTATCGGCACCTTACAGAAAAACAAGGTAAAATACATCTATGATAAGGTGGACCTTATCCACTCCCTTGACAGCTACTCTCTTGCTGAGGAAATAAACAAGCATTGCGCTAAAATAAGCAAGGTAATGGACGTGCTTGTTGAGGTGAATAGCGGACGTGAGGAGGCTAAGGGTGGAATTATGCCCGAGGACGTGGACAGCTTTATTAAAAGCCTTGAGGGATTGCCTTATGTGCGTGTGCGTGGACTTATGACTATGGCGCCAAGATGTAATACCAAAGAGGAATACATGAAATATTTCTCCCTTACAAAGGAGATATTTGATAGATTATTTAAAAATGACAGCGATGCCGTGCTCTCAATGGGCATGAGCGAAAGCTATGAGTATGCCATAGAGGCAGGAGCTAATATGGTAAGAGTAGGCAGCGCAATTTTCGGTGAAAGGAAGTATATTTAAATGGGACTTTTCAGTAAATTCAGAAGATATGACGAGGACGATTACGAGGACGATATCGTCGAAAACGAGACTGACGACAATGCAAGCGTAGCCTTAGGTGGCAGCAATATTGAGCTTAAGGTAATTAAGCCCTCCTCCTTTGAGCAGCTTCTTTTGGCAGTTGACCATCTTTCCGCAGGAAAAACAATTCTTTTAAACCTTGAGGGTACAGATACTGCGCTTATTCGCAGAATGATAGACTTTATCAGCGGTGCTGCATACGCCCTCCACGCAAATATCAAGCAGGCAACAAAGGACTCCTACTTTATCGCCCCCGGTGACGTTGACGTAAGCGGCGAAATCTTTAAAAAGAGTCGTGACGAGGACTCCTTTACTATCTGATGCTGATAGTAGCCGTAGTTTTATCATCTCTTATATCCGTATATTCCCTGCTTCTGTTGGCAAGAGGCCTGCTATCCTGGACCAACTACTCAAGGGACTCCAAGGTATATGAGATATGTTTTATTATGACAGAGCCGATTTTGCGCCCCATTCGCGATTTTCTCTTTCGCTTTGAGGTGTTCCGTACCTGTCCTATTGACTTTTCATCCCTTGTGCTGATTATTCTTTTAAGTGTGCTTTCAAGGGTTTTGTTCCTATTCGTTTAAGGAGGAATTATGGTATCGCTAATTATTCTTATTTCAATTATTGCAGGGTCAATCCTGATTGACCAGGTAGTAAAAATAATAGTATCCTCCACTATGAGCGTGGGACAGACTGTACCTGTAATTGAGGATATTTTCCACTTTACCTATATTCGTAACGAGGGCGCCGCCTTTGGTATGCTTGCTGACCACAGATGGGTATTTATGATTATTTCAACTGTGGCAATCGGTGGACTTTTAGTTTACCTTTTTAAATTCTGCAAGGAAAGAATGCTTACAAAAATAGGCATCGCCCTTATTATCGGCGGTGGCATCGGTAATATGATTGACCGAATTTTCCTTGGCTATGTGGTTGATATGATTGATTGCAGATTTATTGACTTCTACGTATTTAATATTGCCGACTCCTGCGTATGCGTAGGTGCAGGCGTTGTAATTCTTGGCTTTATCCTTGATTTCGTTAAGGAGATGAAGGAAAAGAAGGCTAAGGCTGCCGAAAACAATGAAAATAGAGACAGCTGACGTAAAAAAGAGGCTGGACGTGTACGTTTCTGAGTCTCAGATGATTACACGGTCTCACGCCCAGAACATTATAGATAACGGTCTTGTTACCGTAAACGGCAAGGTGGTTAACAAAAACTACAAGCTTCGCTTAGGGGACGAAATCGAAATTGAGGATGAGGAGATTACAGAGCTTAACGCTGAGCCTGAAGATATCCCCCTTGATATTGTCTATGAGGACAACGATATTATTGTAATAAATAAGCCCTCGGGCATGGTGGTGCATCCTGCGCCGGGTAACCCGTCTGGAACTCTTGTAAATGCACTTATGTACCATTGTAAGGGCAGCCTTTCGGGAATAAACGGTGTTATTCGCCCGGGCATTGTGCATAGAATAGATAAGGACACATCAGGTCTTTTGGTGGTGGCAAAAAACGATGACGCACATCTGTTTTTGTCCTCTCTTCTTAAGGACCACGGTATAAAAAGAGTATATCACGCAATCGTAACAGGCCATTTCAAATCGGAAAAGGGTACTGTAAATGCGCCTATCGGCAGATGCCCTGCCGACAGAAAGAAAATGGCTGTTGTACCGGGTGGCAGAGAGGCCATTACTCACTATTCCACCGTGTGTGAGTATAAATCCTTTACCCATGCGAAAATGGAGCTTGAAACAGGCAGAACTCACCAGATAAGAGTTCATATGAGCCATATAGGTCACCCCATTATGGGTGACACCCTTTACGGTGGCAACAAGACTCCCTTTGAAAGGGCAAACGCCTCACTCCTTTCGGGTCAGTGTCTCCACGCAAGAGAGCTTACATTCCCCCATCCTGTAACGGGGGAGCTTATGCACTTTGAAACAGAGCTGCCGATGGAATTTAAATCGTTACTTACAAGGCTTGAAGAATTAACAAATAAGGATTAAAAAATGACAGACTTTCAGAATAGATTAATAGCTGTGGCTGATATGAACGATGCCACATACGGACTTATAAATGAGGAAAGCGCCATACGTCTTGAGGACTTTGCAAGACATATGCTTAAAATCAATGAGACCCTTAATTTAACTGCCATTCGAGATGATGAGGGAGTTATTTTAAAGCACCTTGTAGACTCCTCTGCTATCGTTCCTTATCTGCCAAAGGGCGCTAAGGTTGCCGATATCGGCTGTGGTGGAGGCTTCCCCACCTTCCCTATTTCCATTCTTCGCCCCGACATTACGGTTCTTGGCGTTGACAGCGTTACCAAAAAGGTGGAATATGTTAAAAATACAGCCACGTATCTTAACATTTCCGGTATTTCCGTATCAAACAGACGTGCCGAGGAGCTTGGCAAGGATAAAAGCTACAGAGAGCAGTTTGATGTTGTCTGCGCCCGTGCTGTTGGCAGACTTAATCTTCTTTGTGAGCTTTGTATTCCTCTTTGCAGGGTGGGTGGCTCATTTATAGCTATGAAATCACGTACCACAAAAGAGGAGCTTTGCGAGGCTGAAAAGGCTATTTCCTTGCTTGGCGCAACCTGTGAAAGGGTGATTGACTACACCCTTACAAACGGTGACGAGGTACTTGAAAGAACTATCATAATTATTAAAAAACAGACACATACTCCGGAAAAATACCCTCGCAACAACTCACAAATAAGTAAAAAACCACTCTAAGGAGGCAACATGAAGGAATATTTTGCTAATCTTAATTTAAGCGTAGAGCTTATGAACCTTTTCAAGCTGGTGCTTGCTTCACTTCTCGGCTTTGCCATAGGCTATGAAAGAAAAAGAAGATACAAGGAGGCAGGCATTCGTACCCATACAATCGTTTGTCTTGGCTCTGCTCTTATGATGCTTGTTTCTATTTACGGCTTTCCTACCGATGCGGATACTGCAAGAGTTGCAGCCCAGATAGTTACCGGCGTGGGCTTCCTTGGTGCAGGTATTATCGTTTACCGTAAGCACGAGACCAAGGGTCTTACAACTGCGGCAGGCGTTTGGGCGACTGCAGGTGTCGGTATGGCTTGCGGTGGCGGACTTTACATACTTGCCATTGCCGCAACAGCTATTATGATTACGGCTCAGCTTCTTTTCCACACTAATTTCAGAATTTTCAGACACAAGCTTAAGTTTACAATTGAAATCGTTTTCTACCAGACAGACGATGAAAACACCCTTATCAAAAAGGAATTCGGCGTTGACAGGCTTAACAGCTTGCTTATCACAAGACAGAATGAGCGCTTGATTTACAGCGCTACTCTCCTTACAGAAAAGGAGCATCGCTCTGCCGAGCTTACAAGAATTATGAGGGATTACCCCTTTATAATCTCCTTAAGACGCTGCGATGACTAACAATTTGCGCTTATGCAAATTGTTGGCGATATAGCCACAGGCTATATCGTATCGTATTGTTGCGAAGCGACAATATATCGAATTCGAGAAAATCGAGAATATATCGAGTCAGCAAAGCTGACATATCGAAAAAAGGACAGAGATAACTCTGTCCTTTTTATTTTATTTCTTTGGTGGTATAAACTCAAGTAAATCTCCGATATCACATTCAAGAGCAGTACAAAGTCTTGCTAAAACGTCTGTATCAAGCCTTGTAATTTCATTTTTGCAGAAATTATTTATTTGAGTTCTTTGCATTTCAGCCTTGTGGCTTAGCTTGTTTTTGCTTATTCCCTTTTCCTTGATAAGCTTTTCAAGCTTTATAACAATTTTGCCGTATTCTTCCATAATGCACCTCTGTTTTTATTGACATCTTTAGTATACTTAAGTTATAATAGAAATATAAGTTCTAAGATGTCTAGCAAGACTTCTTACACATACAGGAGAAATATATGGAAAATAGGAAAACCCTTGCAGAAATGTTTGAAGCAGAAATGGGCGACATCTACAAAGCGCCCATGCATAATGCGGAGATGACTGCAAGACAACTGAAGAATAGCCTTATAAACACCCTTTCTCAAAAGCAGCTGCAGCTGTTTAATGAGTATGAAAAAGCCCTGGAAAAGCTTATTTCAATAATAGAAAACGAAAGCTTTTCCCGTGGACTTTTTGTGGCAAAGCATTTAAAGTAGCTTGTATTCCTTAAGAACAGCTTCTATTTGACCCTTACGTGTGGATTTGCACATGGGCAGACGGAAGGTATCGGTGCATTTGCCCATTAAGGAAAGGGCTGTTTTTACGGGAATGGGGTTTACCTCTGCAAACATTTCCTCTATAAGCTTATAAAGAGAGAGCTGAATTTTGGCGCTCTCTTTTATGTTTCCTTTAAAAAATTCCCGACAGAGTGTGGATATTTCACTTGGTACTATGTTGGAAACCGCAGAAATCACACCCTTGCCACCTATGGAAAGAATAGGTAAAATCAACTCATCACAGCCGGAATATACGGTATATCTGTCTCCAAAGGCGCTAAGAATTCTTACCGTCCTTGTAACGCTGCCGCTTGCCTCCTTAACTGCCACTATATTTTTTGTATCGTAGAGCCCCTCTAGAGTGGGGGTACCCATATCAAGCCCTGTCCGTGAGGGAACGTTGTATAAAATCACGGGCAGAGTGGTTGCTTCTGCCACGGATTTGTAATGCTGAATAAGCCCCGAAATTGATGCCTTGTTGTAATATGGGGTGACAGCTAAAATGCCGTCTGCACCGTATTTTTCGGCATCGTATGTGAAATTTTGTGTCCTTTTTGTTGAATTTGACCCTGTTCCCACTATCATGGGAGCTCTTTTATTTATCCTTTCCCTTGCAAAGGAAATAAGCTCTCTGCGTTCATATTCGTCAATGGTGGCGCTTTCTCCCGTAGTGCCTAAAATCACAAGGGCATCTGCCCCCATCTCTATCTGCCAATCTATAAGTGCGCCAAGGGACTTATAGTCAACACCCGATTCCGTAAAGGGTGTAACCAGGGCTGTGGCGCAGCCTGTAAATACCTCTTTTATGCTTTTCATATGAAATCCTTTCAAAATTGCGAAAATTCGGTTGAAAACAAAAGAATATTATTGTATACTAAATGTGTAATATTCTTACTATAAAATATTCGCAAATATATATAACTGACACAGAAAAGGAACTAAAATGATTAAAAACACCTTGCCTGAAACTAATCTTCGCACAAGCGATTTCTATTATGATTTACCTGAGGAGCTTATCGCCCAGACTCCTATGGAGCCCCGTGACCATTCCCGTCTTCTTGTCCTTGAGAATGGGGAGATTACCCATAAGCACTTCTACGATATAATCGACTATCTTAAGGAGGGCGACACCCTTGTAATAAACGATTCCAAGGTTATCCCTGCACGAATTTACGGTGAAAAAATTCGTCCACAGGGTGAGGAGTTTGTACATGAGGCATCAAAAATCGAAACACTGCTTTTAAAGCAGCTTGAGTCCGACAAGTGGGAGGTGCTGCTCCGTCCTGCCAAAAAGGTAAAGGTTGGTGGCACTATCCGTTACGGCGATATTCTTACTGCCACAGTTGATGGCGTTGTGGAGGACGGAAACCGTATAGTTTCCTTTTCCTATGACAAGACAAAATATACAAACATTTATGAGGTCTTAAATATTATCGGCTCTATGCCC
This sequence comes from Clostridia bacterium, assembly GCA_017457545.1. The sequence goes on along the minus strand of JAFTHF010000196.1, from coordinate 10,288 downwards.
TTGCCCCCCTACATTACAAAAAAGCTGGAGGATAAGGACAGATATCAGACTGTGTACGCAAGGGAAAACGGCTCTGCTGCCGCACCTACGGCAGGACTTCATTTCACCAAGGAGCTTATGGCTAAAATCGAAGCAAAGGGTGTTAAAATCGTACCTGTAATGCTCCACGTAGGTCTTGGCACCTTCCGACCTGTAAAGGCAGACAAGATTACTGACCACATTATGCACTCCGAGTTTATAACCGTTACGGAGGAGAGCGCAAGAATTATAAATGAGCGCAAGGCAAAGGGTGGCAGAATTATTGCAGTTGGCACCACCTCCTGTCGCACTCTTGAAAGTGCTACGGACGAAAACGGCATTGTTCAGCCTATTGCTACAAACACAGGCATCTTTATTTATCCCGGTTATAAGTTTAAGGCAATAGACGCATTGATTACCAACTTCCACTTGCCCGAAAGCACACTTTTAATGCTTGTTTCTGCCCTTGCAGGCAAGGAAAATATAATGAATGCCTATAAGGTTGCAGTTGAAGAAAAATATCGCTTCTTCTCCTTTGGAGATGCGATGTTTATAGGATAAAAGAAATCGTTTTCAGCCAAAATACGTAAAATCCCTTGTATTTCAAGGCTTTTTCGGCACTTTTTGCGGAAATGAATTTTGCAGTAAGTCGAGAAAAACGAAAATCTTTAATCCCCATCGAACCCGATGTGTATGATTTTGCCCCGTTTTTTCAGGGCGATTTTGGAGCGAAAATAGGTCAAAAATAGGCAGTCAGGAAGAAAATCCCGACTGCCTTTTCTTATTGCTCTTTGTAGAAAAATTCGTGTTTCATTCCATTCTTGAATGTGATCGCCGACACGCAACCGTCCGTGACATCTATTCTCTCGATGATGCTCAGGATAAAGTTTCTCGGTACCTGCTCGTCTATGCCACGAATGTATTTCTCGTAGTCGATGTTTTTTGCATCGAGCAGTTTCTCGACCATAATGAAATAGCTTGCTTTCTTCAGGAACGATTCATCGGTGATCTTGTCTCCGAACGCTTCTCCACCGAGCTCGGTCATTCGCTTCTCGATGGCGGACATTTCGCTCGTGATCTTCTCCCTCTCCAAAATGAACTCGGTCGGAGGTGTCTCCGCTTCGTTGTATAGGAATACTGTCTGCAATCGGTTCATAGCGGTTTGCAGCTTGCGATGCTTTTCTCGAAGCATCTCGTATTCGCTCACTTTAGCATCCGTTTCTTCCACGATATAGGATGGCTTGTATTCAAGACCGCTCTCGCCACGAGCCAAGAGATCAGATAGCTGTTCGAGGCCCGAAGCTCCTATGTGATCGACCGAGAAGAAAGCTGTTCCCTGAAGGAGCTTTTTGCCGAGTGTTTCAGGGGAATATTTTTTGCCAGAATTTTTGGCTCGTATGATGTTTGCGACATAGTTGAACACGAACGGACCTAATGCAGCATCGGAGACGTATTTGTTCGAGCATACAGACGAGTTTTTCCTTCGACGTGAACAGCCGTAAATGGAAGGTCGCCATCCGTCTGCTCTTCGCTTATCGAGTGTGGCGGACATAAGAGCTCCGCAGACACCGCATTTTGTGATACCGGCAAAAATGTGGATATTCTTCCTCACATAGCTTTCGGTTTCGGGAACTCCACCCCTGCGGTTACGCTTCAGGAGGAACTGTATGCGGTCGAACCTCTCCACAGTTACGATTGCTATGTGATGATCCTCGAACACGATCCAGTCGTCTGGCTTTCGCTTGCTGACAGCCTTTCCGTCCTTGTAAACATTGTATAGGTATGAGCCATTGTAAAAAGGATTTGTCAGAATTTTGTGGATTGTAGTAATGCTCCATTCCTTGCCGTTTTTTGTTGGGTAGTTGTTCTCGTTAAGCCAACGGCAAATGTAGGCGAGAGATTGATATTCCTCGTACATATCGTAGATGGTGCGGACGATTTTCGCCTCGGATTCGATGAGGGAGAATTCCTTCGCCTCTTTATCCCATTTGTAACCGTATGGAACCCTGCCGCCGTTCCACTGACCGTTGTTCGCTCTTGAAAGCATTACTGCCGTAACACGCTCGGAGGTCATATTACGCTCCAGCTCCGCAAAAACGAGAATGATTTTCAACATAGCTTCGCCTATTGCTGAGCTTGTATCGAACTGCTCGTTCTTTGACACGAACGCAACGCCGAGACGTTTCAGCTCGGCATACATCTGTGCGAAGTCGAGCAGGTTTCTGCTGATACGGTCAATCTTCCATACGAGAAGATGGGAGAACTCACCTGTGCGGAGACGCTCCATCATACGTTGATAGTCGGGGCGGTCGGTGTTCTTTGCGGAGTAGCCGGGATCTTCGAATATGACATAATCCTTTATGCCGAGAACCATCTCGGAGTATGCTGTAAGCTCACGCTTTTGTACTTGTAAAGAGTCTTTGTCAATCTGCATAGCAGTTGAGACTCGAATATATATGGCGACCTTTTGGGTAGAGATCGCATCGGAAATGTAACTGCTCATTGTTTGCCTCCTCTTTGAATTTGTAGTATGGGACAAAAGATAGGACAGTCCACGGGACAGTCTGCGGATTTTCCACCGCTAACACTAACAGTAACACTAACAGTAACACTAACAGTAATAGTAACACGAATAAAGACAGTTATGGCGATAGCCGTTCAGAACGACTACCGCCATTCTTGTTTGTCAGTTTTTCTGTATTGCGGTTATGAACTGCTCAACAGCTCGTATGAAATCTTGCTTGCGGCGTAGCACCTCGTTTACGTCGGCGTAGTAGAATCCTGCGACGTTATCATACGGAGGAGTCTTACATCTGCTGTCGTCCACCACCTCTTTGTAGAAATCGAGGAAATCGTCGGCATCAAACGGGAATACGCCGTTCTTTTCGAGCGAAGCCTTGATTCTTCCGGGAACGAGCCAAATGTCCGCTTGGTCGCTCGCTATGCCGAAGATTACGAGCGAGCAGGTCTTTCCCTCTCCAAGAACGAATTTGACCGCAAGCTCGGTGGGAGAAAGAGAAATGTTGATACCGCCTATTGCATCGAGATCTGCTATGAACTCGCCGACCTCATCTGCATCGTAGCCACCGTTCTCGCAGAACTTGGATATGAACTCACGTCTTGTGAGCATAGGCTTACGAATGTATTTGTTTGGAGAAACAGATTCCGGCTCCGCTTCCTCATCGACGTAGGATCCGTGAATGCTCACGATGTTACGCTCGATTACAGATGTCTTTGCCAAAAGGTTGGGGATGACGATTACGCCGTTCTCGGTCTGGTATATCTCCATCTCGGCAAGAGCGAGATTGAAAGCCATAGAGGTATTTTCGTTAAGAAAGTCAGCCAACTGCTGAACACTGGAACGGATACCGTCGCCAATTATCATCAGCAAGAAGGATGCTCTTTTGAGAGAATCGTTTATTCTGTCGGTGAGCCTCGCTTCATCGGCGAAAGTCAAGCACCCCTTCGAAGCCATAATGTCTATGATGCGTTTCGACTGACCTTCGAATTTGAACGTGTATTCCTCTGCGACCTTGTTCAGCATCTCGCAGTCCCACTTTTGCAGTTCCTTGGCATAGTCGATGATTTGAGCTACGACGGTACGCCTCGATTCCTGATTCCTGAACAGTTTTGTTTCGACTATGACGATTTGACCTGAAGGTGTGATGTAGAGATTGTCGATATATCCCTTTGTTTCGCCGCTGCCGACCGGAACCTCTCTTCCGATACAGACGAGAGGCGCATATTCGGAGCCTACCTCGTAGGAAGGAATGATAAAAGGATTGTCGGCGAGTATTTCCTGAAGCCAAGCCTCGTTGAAACTGCCCGTCATAAATGGAATTCGTTTCATAACCGATGCTTGTCCGTTGGGATCTACGTGAATAGCCGAGCGGGACATTCTTTCGGTGTAGATCATTTGTCGCCACCCTTTCGATACTTGCCGAGAACCGCTTGAATTACACGGCGGTCATCGGGGGAAGCAAGAGAATATAGGCTTGCAACCTCTTGAACCTCTTTCGGCATTACATCAAATTGGTCGCCATTGATGCCGAGAAGCCAGTCGATAGATACGTTGAAAAATGAGGCAATGTTTACGACATAGGGGAGGTCAGGCGTTCTGTCGCCCGACAGGTAGCGAGAGATCGTAGCTGCACTCGCATTGATTTCTGCGGCAAAGCCCTTGATGGTGTACCCTCTCACGCTGAGAAGATTTTTGAGATTTTCCCTGAAAAATGAGTAGTCCATATATTTTTCTCCTTTACCGAGATGTAAATTTATATTACCATTTCAGTAATTATATCATAAAGTTTGAAAAAAATCTACATTTTCTAAAAAAATTTCAGAAAAACTATTGACAATTACCGATTGGTATGCTATAATAACGATGTCGGTAAACTCAAACCCGACAAATATGATAGAAAGAAGGTGAACTGAATGGTTAAAACCTGCGAAATCAGAGGAGCCCGTGCAAGGCTTGGATTAACTCAGCAGTATATGGCAGAACAGTTGGGAATATCCCCTGCGTCGTACTCCAACAAGGAACAGGGTAAGACGCAGTTCGCCGATGCTGAGAAGTTCAAGGTCGCAAAGATATTTGATTGGTCGTTGTCGGAGATTAACGACTTTTTATTTGACGGACAGTTACCGATTGGCAATGCGGAGATGAAATGACGGAAAATATTTTTTACTCCGAAGTTGCCGATTGGTGCGACCTATCCGACCTTCTGGTATTATTATACAGCAAAAGGAGGCGAATGAAAATGGGACGTGATGCTACGAAAGCGGCAGGAAATCCTTGGTTTGAAGCGAGGAAAAAGGCTGCCGAATACGATGACAGGCTACGAAGCCGAGAGGGAGCGGCAGAGCTGCTCGGAATGTCGGTTTCTTCCGTGGCTGATGCGGAGCTAAACCTCACGAAATGTATGCCCGTTGACAAGGCAGTTCTTATGGCTGACCTTTATCGCTCGCCTCATTTGCTGAATTATTATTGCCTGAATGAATGTCCGATAGGATGCAGGCACTTCATCTCGGATGAAGTAGCCGACATTGACCGTATCACAGTAAAGTTGTTGAAGAACCTGAACGCAGACCACATCGAAGACATCAAAGCAAAGATGTTGGAGATTGCGGGCGACGGAGAGGTTTGCGAAAACGATCAAGTATTGCTGAAAGAGGTTCTCTCGTTCTTCGAGGAGCTCTCCAAGGCTGTGAGCGAGTTGAAAATCCTGCACGATGCAATCTGCGGAGGTAATGATGGAAAAGCGAAACGGTAAGAACATCATCGAAATTTTGAAAAATGAATACGGATTTACCTCCGAAAAGGATCTTGACAGAGCGATTGCAGAGATAGGGTTTATCGACATCTCGGTATTTTGCTTGAAAGCAAAAGAGAAGAAAGTCAAAGCATCCTGAAAGGAGTAAGAGATATGGATGAAAAGGTTGAACGCTTGCTTGGAATAGTCAAGAAAGTTCAGGAAGAAACAGGCTACGAGTTCTCGTTTGACGAGATTACCGACATTCTGCTTTACACTCGCAGAAAATGCGAGGTGAACGGCAAGGGTGAGGATTATATCCCGATCTTGTTCGAGAACGAACTGTCAGACTACCTGATGCGTAGAGAAATCAACAGAATGGGGGCGATGAACAGATGTGCGAGATTTGCCACAGCAGCCCTTGTTTAAGTAGATGCCCCAACGCTCCTGAACCTCCCTCGATTGGCAGATGCAAATTCTGCGGCGAGGATATTCAGGTAGGCGAGGAGTATTTCGAGTACGACGGCAAGAAGTATCACGAAGAGTGCTTCAATGATTGTGCGGTCAACCTGCTCATAGAGAATGGTGCGGAATTAAAGACCGCCGAAGAGGAGGTTCCTGACTATGATCCCTACGATGATTAAGCTCCCGAACCTTTCGGAACTGTCGTTCACCGATGAAGACCATATCTACCGTTTGAACGGAGTCATCATACCGAGCGTTTCCGCTGTTATGGAACCACTCTCGATGGCAAAGTACAAAGGCATCAGCGAATCCACGCTCGATAGAGCAGCAAACAAAGGAACGTCCGTCCACAATGCGATTGAGAATTATATCAAGTTCGGCATTGACGACGTGCCTCCCGAACATCGTGGATACTTCGATGGTTTCCTTGATTGGCTCGATGAGAAGAAACCGGTGTTCGTTTCCTCGGAGTTCCAATGTTACCACAAGCTGATGATGTACGGAGGAACGCTCGACATTCTCTCCTATATCGGAGATAAGTTGACGTTGACCGATGTAAAGACCACCTACACGATAAGCGAAATGACCTGCCGTGTTCAGCTTGAAGCATATGCTCAAATTCTTGCGAGCCACGGGATCTATATAGAGCAGAAAGAAATTCTGCACCTCACCCCTGAAGGTCGAGGAAAGAAGAGATACGAAGACTACCCTGCGAAAGACGCAGAGGCTTGGAGAGTCTTCGGATCATTAAAGTGCGTGTACGACTGGATAAGTCGCCACTAATAAATATTTTTTGAAAGGAGTGTCAGTATGAACGAAGCAGTAGCGAAAAGCGAAGCCCTTGTCCTTGACACAGCCGAGAACGAACAGCTCGGCAAAGAAGTTAGCCTGATGGAAAGTCAGGCATCCGCAGTTGTTGTAGCGACCGAGGCTGACTATTCGGTAGCGGGAGACCTCATCAAGACCATTAAGGCGATGCAAAAGCAGGTCAAGGATTATTGGGATCCGCTCCGTGTGGCAGCTAAGAGAACCTACGATGACGTACTCGCCAAAAAGAAGGCGATGCTCGATCCCCTTGAAGCCGCAGAGAAGATTCTCAAAGGCAAGATGGGTGATTTTGTTCTCGAACAGGAGAGAAAGAGACAGGAACAGGAGGAAGCGATGCGTAAGCTCGCTCAGGCAGAGATCGACCGCAAGCTCGATGAGGCTGCCACCGCAGAGCAGAACGGGGACGCAATGGGCGTTGAGTTCGCAATGGCGGAAGCAGAGGTTATGCAGGGCATCGCAGAAGCGGGCTCGATTCCCTCACAGAAGCCGAAGGCAAACGGTGTATCAACCTCGAAGGCGTGGAAGATCGTATCCGTAGATCCTGCACAGGTTCCTGTAAGCATTGCAGGAGCAGTTATCCGCCCTGTCGATGAGAGTGCTGTTATGGCTCTCATTAAGGCAACGAAGGGCAAAATCGAAATCCCCGGTATCAAGTACGAAGAAACAGTCACGATCAGTGTCCGTTCTTAAATAAATCACAGGAGGCAAAGAAATGTCAAACGAATTGATGGCAGTAGAGTTTAAGAGCCTTTCGGGGCTTATGGTAAAGCTCGACGCTGATACCGTCAAGAACACCTTGACGAGAGGTAACGGAAAAGTTACCGACCAAGAGGTTGCGATGTTCCTGCGTACCTGTCAGGCAAAGCAGCTCGATCCGTTGGAAAACGGCGAGGTGTACCTGATTAAGTACGATGACAGAGCACCCGCACAGTTTGTGGTAGGATGCCACGCTTATATCCGCAGAGCCGACCATTTCCCTGAATACAGAGGATATAAGTCGGGCATCACGGTCCTGAGAAAGTCCCAGAACGGAGAGATGTCCGTCGTTCAGAAAGAAGGATCCTGCATTTACAAAGCACTCGGCGAGGAGCTGATCGGCGGCTGGTGCAGAGTACGCAGAGAACGCTCTCCCGGAAACGTGGAAGAGACCTTTGTTGAGGTTTCCCTCGAAGAGTACAGTTCGGGACAGAGTAACTGGAAGTCCAAGCCCGCAACGATGATTCAGAAAGTAGCCAAGTCTCAGGCATTCCGTGCGGCATTCCCGAATGAATACGAGGGCATCTACACCGTAGATGAGATGCAGGCATCGGGTGCTATTCCCGCAGATTACGTCGTGGTCGAGGAGACGGGCGAGGTTGTAGCAACCAAGCAGACACCCGTAGTCACGAACGCACAAAGACAGGAGCTGTTCCGTGCGGCAAAGCAGTATTTCGGAGATGATGCGAACAGCATTATCAAAGATCTGTTGAGTCAGGAAGGACTTTCCTCTACGGAGGGTATGCTCGTAACCGTGTTCGATGCGATTATGGAGCGTATGAAAATTATGGCAGAGGAAAAGGAGCAGTCGCTCTCAGGCGAAGGCTATGACGAAACTTCCGAATAAGATTCGGTTGAATGACCGATCCAAAGGAACAGGCAGGTGAAAGTATGATTTGGGTTGCTGTATATAAGAGCATAGACGGACCGAAGCTCCGACGCTTATACAAGTATATCCACGGCAACAAGGCGGAGGCGATAGGCATTCTCGTTACGTTGTGGCAGTGGGGCTTGGATAACGCAGAACCCGATGGACGCATCATCAGTGCCGACAAGGAAGATGTCGAGGAATGCCTTGCTACTCTTGGGTGCAAGGCTTCCACCGACAAGATCGTTGAAGGGCTGATAGAGTCTGGATGGATAGACGAGACCGATGAAGGCTTGTTCTTGCACGATTGGGACACTTGGCAAGAGCCGTTTTATAAAGCGAAAGCTCGCCGAGAAAACGATAACAAGCGTAAGCAAGAATACCGCAGAAGAAAAGCATCAAACACCGACGAAGATACCGAAAGCAGAAATTCCGCAGACGATTCCGAAGACAGTCCTGCGGACATTCCTCAGACAGTCCCAACAGGAGCAGAAACGCCAGAGGCTCCGCCTGCGGAAAAGAAAAAGGAATCGAAGTACACGACGGATTTTGATGAGTTTTGGGCGGCGTACCCCAGAAACGTGGATAAAGGCAATGCCTTTAAGAAATACCAGACTCGTGTAAAAGAGGGCTTTTCTCCCGAAGAACTGCTTACAGCCGCAAAGAACTACGCTTTGCAGTGTAAGAGAGAGGGGACGGAGCAAAGGTACATCCAACACGCTGCCACCTTTTTGAGTGACACAAGACCGTTCCTTGATTACCTACCGAAGAAGGTCGAACCTGTCTCGACCGACGAAGAGGTGCAGAGCGGAAATCCTTTCCGAGATAGGAGTGGAGGATGATATGGGCGAGATGCAATCCGCTTTCGGAGGCGGAGGAGGACTTGAACTGTTCAAGTCTTTCGCAGATATAGCAATAAAGAATCAGGAAAAAAGACCTGATGACTACATAGGGAGCGATGGCTTCCTGCATTGCGGCATCTGCAAAGAGCCTCGTCAAGAACACTACCAATTCGTCCGAAAGGATATTGAAAATGCCGAACCCGTACCAGTTTTAACTACAAGGCAATGCAAATGCGACCGAGATAGAGTTGCAGAAGAGGAACGGAAAAAGAAAGCCGATGCCGATATGCGACGGATCCAGCGGTTGAGAAAGCAGAGCCTTATGGATGCGAAGTTCACGGCGGTATCATTTGATACCTTGCAATTAACCCAGCATAACCAAAGAAACCTGAAATGGTGCAGAAATTACGCAAAGCGTTTCGATGAAATGCTTGCGAAGAACCAAGGTCTTTTGATGTGGGGTAATGTAGGAACCGGCAAGAGCTACGCAGCCGCCGCAATAGCAAATTATCTTCTTTCGCAACAGATACCTGTTGTGATGACGTCATTCGTAAAGATCGTAGAGGATATGCAGTTGCGAAAGATAAACGAGTATGACTTTTTGGAGTCCTTGTCGTATGCCAAGCTCGTTATCTTTGATGATCTCGGTGCAGAAAGAAAAACGGATTTTGCGGCAGAGATAGTTTACAACGCTATTGATGACCGATACCGAAAGAAACTGCCTATGATTATCACAACTAACAGGACCTTGAACGAAATGCAGGACGAAACAGATCCCAAGCATTCTCGTGTGTACGATAGAATATTCGAGATGTGCTACCCAATGCAGTTCACAGGACCGAGCTGGAGGCGAAAAATCGCCGCAGACAATTACGATGCAATGCAGTCACTGTTCGAAGACGACGATTGACGGAAAGGAGAAGATATGAGCAAATTTGAATCCAAAGGCACTTTGAAGATCGGAAGTGCAGAAGACCGAGAGGCTATCGCAACGATCCTGTTCAGGAATGGATACACAGTCCACCCTGTTCGTTACAGGCCCGAAGGCAGTAAGACCTATCAGTATTTCGTCAAATACGAAATGAATGGCACCGACAAGGGCTATGACATTTCGGGAAAGGAGGCTGGATATGCAGAAGGTTAGATTTGAAGTCCCCGGCGAGCCGACCGGAAAAGGAAGACCGAGGTTTTCCAAATTCGGAGGTCCTACCAGTCCCGAAAAGACGGTGCTGTATGAAAATCTCGTAAAGACCTGTTAT